>JAHFBK010000169.1:1476-4353 GCA_023250035.1 Candidatus Dadabacteria bacterium | reverse complement strand
TTGGATATATGGATAAGGATCAGGATGTTAAAGGTCGTTTCATAACGATTAATATCGTAGTAAACATCCCAAATCACAAGGTTGATGAAAATAAGATTAAAGAACTTGCTCTTGCTAAAGCCAGGAAGTTGCTAGAGTTGGCTTCCAAAGCACCTGAAGGAGAAAAGTAAAGCTGCCCTCCCGCTATAATTGATGGGGATGAAATTATCACAGAAGTAAAAACACGCTTGTATTCTAGAGTAAATAAGACTCATGTAATTATGGTATTAGTTTATCAGTGGGGTCTAATAGGCATTATTGTCTCCTACATATTATCTCTCTCATAGTTTGTATCAGCGTCTCTTCAGGGGTTTTATCCGTTCTAACAACGATATGCATCTCTCTTGGAAGCTCATTCGATTCTTCAAATCCCTTTTTAAATTTTTCAAATATCTCCCACCTTCCGTTAGAGATAGACTTCTCTTTCCTCTGCCTTTCTAGAAGCCTTTGCCTTATGGCTTCGTCGTCTGCTTTTGTTTGGATGAAGTAAAATGCTATCCCAAGAGCCTGTGCCTCGTGAAGAACGACTTCTCTGAATCCCCTTTTCGAAAAACTCGCATCGAGTATAACAGTTTTCCCTGACTCGATAACCCTTCTTCCTCTATTTAATAACTCTCTATAGGTTATGTCAGTAATATTTGGAGAGTAAATCCCTTTATCAAATTCCTCATATCTTCTTTCAGTTGGTTCCACACCCATTATTTCTTTTCTCACTTCATCTGAAGAGATAAATCTACAAGAAAGCTCTTCTGATAATGCATGAGCGAGTGTACTCTTTCCGGTTCCTATGAGTCCAAAGGTTACAAGGAGGGCGGGTCTTGAGCCAAAAAGCGCATATCTTAGAGCGAGTCTAAAATACCTTTTTGCTTTTTCCTGTGAATCCTCTCTCTCTTCACTGGGAATCTCCGGTTCAGTGCTTCTTATGCTTTCTACTTTACCTCTTACATAAGCCCTATAGCATTTGTAAAAATCAATTACCTCGAAAATCGTTTCGTCTTCCATCCTTTTTGAAATTTCATACACGATAAAATTTGCAAGCTCGCTATAACCGTTAAAATCTAAATCCATAGCTACAAAAGCGATATCTGAAGCGATATCTATGTATCTAAATCTCTCATTAAATTCTATGCAGTCATAGATGCAAACTCCTTGAGGGCTCAGGTTTATATGCTCAAGATGAAGGTCGCCATGACAGTCTCTAATAAATCTCTTAGTTATTCTCTCATTAAAAAGATGGGATTTCTTTTCAAAAAAGTTGTTGTTATAGAACTTAATAGCATCGTACGTTGGCTTTGAAATCGTCTTCCCGATAAACCTCTCTGAAAGAGAAAAATTCTCGTCAATGTTTATCCTGATCCTTTCTGGTCTACCAAAATCGCTAATAAACTTGGTAACTGGCTGTTTATTATAAAACTCAACCAGTTTTTCTATAACACCCAGCAAATCATCTTTTGTAACCCTTCCCCTTCTAAGGAGGTTTTTAAGAAAATACCTCTCAGGTAGCTTTCTCATCTTTACAGCGTATTCAATGGTTTCGTCTCCTTTTCCAAAAACAAAATCACCGTCTCGGATGGAAATTTCTTCCACACCTAGGTATGCTTCGCATATCCTTGTATTCAGTTCAACCTCTTTTTCGCAATAGTATTTTCTCTTATCAAGGGTTGAAAAATCTAAAAAACCAAAATTCACAGTTTTCTTTATTTTGTATACATAAGGAGGAACTATAAAGACATGAGATGCATGGGTCTGTACGTGTTTTACATATCTTGGCTTATGAGGGTAAGAGGATGGATTTAAAAGAAATTCAATTAGCCGAGAGCCCTCTTTTTCCTTATTCATTTATTGTCTACGGCTTCAGAGCTAATACTGAACAGAGAGATTCCTGAATTACTTTTTCTGCTACACTACCTAAAATGAGCCTTTTGATCCCTTTTCTACCATGAGTGTTGATTACTATTAAGTCGGTATTCTTGCTAGATGCGTGATTAACTATAGAAAGAGCGGTGTTTAAGCCCTGAATCACCTCTGTTTTAATTTCCGATTTCATTCCAAGTTTGAGCTTTATCTCCTCAACCCTCTTCGCAAGTTCATTAGAAGCAAACATCGTTATATTTTCTAACAGGTTGTAAGGAATTTCGAAATCATAGCTTTCTAATCTAATAACGCACACTACTGAAATATTAGCGCTTACTTCCTCTCCGAGATTGATTGCGTAATTGAGGGCAGAGTCGTTTTTTTCAGATATGTCATAAGGAACAAGAATGTTTTTTATTTCCACGGTGCTTTTCTCATCCCTCTTCTTTACTGAAAGAACGGGTATATCGGATTCCCTAAGAACCTTAAGCGTTGTGCTTCCAATAAGCACCCTATCTATTAGTCCAAGTCCGCGTTTCCCCATAACTATAAGGTCAGATTTCTCATTACGGGCGATTTCAACAATGTCCTTACCCGGTTCCCCTTTTACAACCCTTCCATTAAAACGAAGTCCTTGAGAAGCTAGATCGCTTTCAATAGATGCCAGCTTTTCTTTATAGTGTTTCTCAGCCTGTTCCATCAAGCTAAAGAATAGCTCGCTTTCAAAATAGGGGTAACTTAGGTACATAGACAATATAGGCATTACGCTTACATAAACACCCGTTATCTCAGACCCAAATTTCTTAGCAAGAAACACAGCATAGTTGAGCGCCTCATCGGATTCCTTCGAACCATCATAAGCCCATAGAATCTTTTGTATCTTCATTAATCCCTCCTCTCTAGTATGCAACAATTTTCTTCTAAGATTAAGGCACTCGTTTTAAGGGTTAGCTGGAATATTTTCGTCAGTTGGTGGTATTGGAG
>JAHFBK010000169.1:0-1376 GCA_023250035.1 Candidatus Dadabacteria bacterium | reverse complement strand
CCTTTCATCTTCAAATTTAACTATACCCCTCCAAGCATTCTTAGCTACCTCTGCGTAAGCCTCGATATTTTCTTTTATTTTAACCTTCCCCATACTCTCCACGATCTCCTTGTATGAAAACCCCCTCATCTGTTCGGCTATTTCAGGTGGGAAAGCATGCTCCCCAACCTCAACGACGTTAAGTAGATAAATTGTAGCGCTGAATACCTTTGATAACTCAACGGCGTATTTTAAATCTTTTGATAGTCCGTGAGATAGGTCTACCGGTACTAATATTCTTTTTATCTCCAAACTCTTCCCATCTTCCCTAGCGGTTAAAACCGGTAGCAGGGATCTCCTGAGAACCTTTAGTGCAGTGCCTCCCAGAATAGACTTCTCAACCGCTCTTCCCTTCCCCAAAGCGATAAGGTCTACTTTCTCTCTATCCGCTATCCTAAGAATCTCTCTATATGGAATACCACTCGTGATTTCTATCTTAAAGCTTATTCCTTTTTCCTTAAAATCCTTCCCTATATCCTCAAGCGCTTTCCTCTCCTTTGCTTTAGTTTCCTCAATCCATTTAGCAAATCTCTGCTTTTCATCTGAAGGAAACTGTACCGCTATATCATAGTAATCAGGTATAACTAAAAGACTAAATATTTGGGCCTTATACTCTTTTGCCAAAAGTTCTGCGTACTTGAGAGCTTGGATTGAATCTTTAGACCCATCAGAAGCCCACAGTATTTTATGAATCATTATAAAACCCCCCTTCCGCTTTTATTATTTTCTTTAACCCGTTTTTAATTACAATCTATTTAAAACTTCTTTCTTTGTTTTATTATCCTCTCTGCCTCAAGCCAATCGTCGAGATCTCTGCCATGTTGTTTTCCTCTTTTTTCGTGTATCTCATAAGCCTTCTTCTCAATCATTTCGTGAAGTGATTCTATCTCTTGCCCGGCTTTTTCTTTAGGTTTTTTTGGCACTTTCTCTCTTGCTTTTGCCATTATATACTTCCTTAGTCTAAATCCACAAGTATTTCTATCATGAGAATAGATATTGTCTAACTAACTTGTGCAATCATTTCAGAATCTGCTCTTTTTACAAGTTGCTTAAAATGAGCATAAGAGCAAGACTCCTGTATATTAAGAATAGGGAGCTTCGTTTGCAAAAGCCCCCCCATTCTTAAATGGTTTCATTTAACCTCGATTTTTACCTCTTTTGGCTTTGATTCTTCAGCTTTCGGTAGGTGTATCTCGAGTATACCATTCTTAAAACTTGCTTTTATTTTTTCTGCCTGCACTTTAGCTGGTAGATTCAACGATCTCGAAAAACTGCCATATGACCTTTCTGAGTAATAGTAGTCTTCCTCTTTTACCTCTTCTTCCTTCTTCATTTCA
>JAHFBK010000064.1 GCA_023250035.1 Candidatus Dadabacteria bacterium | reverse complement strand
TTTTAAATCTTCATTTGTTAATTCATCATGTGAAATGCTAAGCTCCCTCTTTGCCTTTCCGAGGCTTTGAAAAAGCTTTCTCTGTGCCTGCGTTGTTCCAATTTTTACGAGACTCCATGACTTCATAATATAGCTTTGGATCCTCGCCTTAATCCACCAAACGGCATAGGATATTAGCCTATAACCCCTGTAAGGGTTGAATTTCTTAATAGCCCTCATTAAGCCGATTGTGCCCTCTTGTATTAAGTCAAGTAGTGGAAACCCATAAGATGTATATTGAGAGGCTATTTTAACTACAAACCTGAGATTTGAAAGAACAAGCTGCCTCGCTGCTTCAAGGTCTCCTTCTTTATAATGCCTCAGAGCAAGTTCATATTCCTCTTCTCGGCTAAGTACCGGATATTTCTCAATTTCTCCAAGAAACAATTTTAAAGGATCACGAATTGCAAGTTCTCTCACGTGATTAACCTCCATTACCTAAAGCTAATCATCAAAGGGGTAATGTCAAGGTATAAGATTTAATATTTTGTGTGTTTCTGGTAAGTTAAAACATATAGCGATGTAGCGGAGCGCTTTAGCCCTCCATATTCTTCTTTAGGGCGACTATATCTTTTACCCTTCTCAAATATTGTAGGCACAGACTTGTCCTGAATCAAGTTCAGGACTTATCTGTGCTATTTTTGGCACGAACAAGTTCGTGCCTACAATGCTTTATGGCGACCCGACCTGCCCTGGGCGTGCCAAAGGTAGGTCGCCGCTACACCATGATATAACTTATGCTGGTATTCCTTTTCAATTCATCGGAAGATTAATATCAATTCAAATAGTTCATATCGCATTCCAAAAATGTAGGGGCTGATGAGGGCATCAGCCCCTACATTTGTCTTTTTAAAAAAAGTCTTGTACTAAACCCTCGAGGGAGGGATGACGAGGATGAATACAGCATCCTAACCTTCCCTGAGCCATGAGCCTTGTCGAATGGTCGAACGAAGGTTTCCACTACATCTCTACTGGCGGGTAAAAACTTCTTGGCACACTGCTCCCGGCATCATGCATTCAAGTGTAACCTGGTTATTAGCTGGGCCACAGGTGATTTTGCAGGTATGACCCGGTTTCCCAAAAATGACTATGTTGATCCTTGCCGACATAAAGACATTAGGGTTGTCTGTCTTCATAAACGTTAAAGGTCCAGGGCTAGGTGAGGGGGATGGCTGTGGCGTTGGAGTCGGTGTTACAGCGGCGCAAGTAACACCTTTAGAAAAATTAAGTAAAAAGAACTTGGATCCCAGAACAAACTGAATTAACGTCACACCTTCAATTCTAATAGTAGTTTTATAAAGACCTTTTCCTTCCGGAAAACAGGAATAAGGTAAGGATACTTGAAAAACTATCTGATTTTCATCGTCTATTATGGTAGGTATCGGTGTAAGAGAAATTTGAAGAGTGTCAAACTGGGGGTTTACTATAGGCTTGGACTCATCTTCATAAAAGGCCCTACCTAATCCTGTTGGCCTACTAGCTATCACTGTTGCAATATCATTAAAAGTACCCCCAACTGGCAAACTATCAGGCACGCCGTTAATTATGCCCGGAACTTCAGGAAGTTTCGCCACTAACGGAGAAAAATGACTCAGTTCTCCTGAAGCCGTAGTCATGTTTGCATCTCCATCTACTTCGGCCGTAAGATTTTCGAGAACCTCAAGCCCTCCATTCGAGGAGGTAATAAGCAACGCGAGTTCCGTTTCTAGACTCCCGTCCTCTTGCACGGGTTCTTCGTCTAGCATCAGGCTTGCTGTTACGGGTACAGCAAATTCAAGCCCGTCCGGCTCAAGCAAATAAGCAAACTCGGGATCTAGCCCCTCAAACTCAGGCGGAAGGTCTTCGGGGTCAATGTTCCTAATTGTGATTGCTGTGTCTTCGGACAATGCGCCTGGTGGAAATGTAAGCGTCAGCCTTCCGTCCGTGCTCGTGATTTCGCCGCCTTCTGGACCTATTGTGACGGTTGAGCTACCCCCTCTCCCACCGTCATTACAAGTAAGAAATAGGAAAATACATAAAATTAAGATGCTTAAAGCTAAGATTGATAGATTCTTCATGGCTCACATCCCCCCTTAAGAATTTTGTTTTAACTACTACCAATTCTATGAATTAAAAGTGCATTCAAGAGAAGGATTATCATTGCGAGCGATAGCGAAGGAATCTCGTCTTTTTGGGGATTGCTTCGTCGCTGCTCTCCTCGCAATGGCAGTCCCGATTATGCACAATCAAATAGAAGAATTGGTATTCCTTCTATGGAAACCTGAAGGTTTTTTCTACCTTTTTCATGGAATTCTAAAGGTCTTTTACTTGAACTGTGTGCCGAAGGGGGGTATTGGGGGGGATAATAGATACCTGTGCATTAATAGTGACTAGGGTTGATGGTAGATACCGATTTGTGCTGAACTTAAAAGTTATGAGTGCTACCTATTTAAATTTTCAAAACCATTAGCTTTCCACCAGTAATTCTCATTTTATCACTAATGATAAACTAGAGTCAAGCAGAAATTTTTGATGAAAAGGATTTATAGTGGTGGGCTAAAACTTTTTTTATAGTTAAGAAATAAACGCCAGGGCATCCCATTAGGGAGTGGTCAGCAACGAGAAACACTCGTCCCTAGCCAGTTAAGTTATCTATTAGCTAACTGATTTTATGCAATTACACACTCAATGGAAACATGAAGTTGTCATTCCCGCATGTATTTAGCGGGAATCAAAGAACTTATGGATGACCGATAAAGGCATTCGGGCATGACAAAGTAATGCGTGCGTAACATGAGTTACCTAAGCAATAAGTGGAAGGCTAAAGCCCTCTGCTACGTTTCATATACTTCATTTATGTGGGACATGAATGTCCCATCTATCGTTGTAACTATTTAATTATCTATAGCCGAGGTTTTCCAACCTCGAATTGAGGTACGCAGCATTGCATGAATAAATTCGTGCCTACAATCTACTATGTGGCGACCTGAAGGTTGTCGCTACTTTCCAGCCGCAGCTACGGCCTTTGCAGCCGCTTCACGCATATCAGCTCCTGTTGTAATATTTAAACCAGACTCAGCGAGCATCTTTCTTCCTAGCTCTACGTTAGTGCCCTCAAGCCTTACAACAATTGGTACCTTTATCCCAACCTCTTTAGCCGCTGTTATAATTCCTGTAGCAATAGTGTCACACTTCATGATGCCGCCGAAGATATTTACAAACACAGCTTTGACATTCTGATCACGGAGGATCATCTTAAAGGCTTGAGTAACTTGTTCTGTGCTGGCTCCTCCACCAACATCTAAAAAGTTTGCAGGCTCACTTCCGTAATACTTAATAATATCCATCGTCGCCATAGCAAGACCCGCTCCATTAACAAGGCAACCAATATTCCCATTTAGTTTTACATAGCTAAGACCCCACTTCTTAGCTTCAAGCTCTGTTGGGTCTTCTTCCTCTGGGTCACGGAGCTTCTCAATGTCAGGGTGCCGAAAAAGTGCGTTATCGTCAAAGTTCAGTTTTGCGTCAAGAGCGAGCACCTCTCCCTCACGAGTGATAACAAGTGGATTTATCTCCGCAAGTGAGCAGTCATTATCTACAAATGCTTGATATAAACCAGAAATAAGATTCACAGCTTTGTTCGCGGTTTTTCCATTAAGCCCCAAGAAGTATGCAATCTTTCTACACTGAAAGGGTAAAAGCCCCAAGGCAGGTTCAACATATTCCTTGAGGATTTTTTTCGGGCGTGTCCTAGCAATTTCCTCTATCTCAACTCCACCTTCTGAGCTTGCCATTAAAACGACCCTTTCCTTAGCCCTATCAATCACAATCCCTAAATAAAGCTCTCTTTCAATATCTGAGGCCTCTTCTATAAGCACCTTTCTAACGATTTTTCCTTCTGCTCCTGTTTGATGGGTTACAAGACGCATACCAAGCATCTCTGAAGCAATTCGTCTAACTTCCTCAGGTGTATTTGCAACTTTTATTCCACCACCTTTGCCTCTGCCGCCAGCATGAATCTGGGCTTTTACGACGAGTTTTTTTCCTCTTAGATCCTGAGCTATCTGATGAGCTTCTTCGGGTGTAAAAGCAACCTTACCTGCCGGGACATACTTTGCCAGTAACTCCTTTGCCTGATATTCATGTATATTCAAAGCAGTTTCCTCCTAAGATGCTAATATTTTGCCACGAATGAACACGGATTTGCACTAATAAAAGATGCAATATGCTTGATTCATTATGCGTGATTCATAAAGGTTGTACTTACATCCTGTATCCTGCTTAAATCTGCCAGAGTATGATAGCTGTGAGGATTGTGCCGACTATCGCACTGCCATAGCAAAAGACTGAGATGACAGACCGTGCCTTGTGTAGCCCCATGTGAATGAGCGTGAAGAGAAAGCGGTGAGCCCAGATAAAGAACGTAAGCGCAATGAGAAAGAAAAGAATAAGCTTTGTCACCGGATGAGAAACGGCACCGTGTATCCGCTCGTAGACAAATGGCTCGTCTCCTACCAAGCCAAATGGTAAGACGATACCTATTATAATTACCAGAATCGGGACGAAGAACGCAGAAACAACGCCTCCCGCCGCAAACAAAGACCACCAGATTGGTTCGTTTGATTTGCTCATAGTTATGCCCTCAATATGACCCATGCCACTAGGGCCGAAAGAACCAGCCAAGCGAAGTAATGGGCTCCGGCTATAAGGAGTGGCGGGATTCGCACTTCTCCAACCAACAGAACAAGGATCTTCGGAGTAAGGTTGAACCAGGTAATGCTGTGATAAACTGCGAACGCAAGAACGATTAAGTGTAATATTATAAGGACAGGCGACCTGAGAAGTTCAATCACCCCTTCATAAGCCTCAGGTCCTTGGCCAAGCTTGTAGATAACCAGCAACAAAAAGACACTATATGCCGCCACAAAGACCGACGTCAGCTCACGGACTATAAAAAGGAAGTAGGGGCGCCGCTCAAGCCACCACGTGTTTGGAACAGGTCGGCGATAAGGTTTCATCCCTTCTTTCCTCCCCATGGTATTAGCACTTCCTTATACCAGTCAATTGTGCTCGATACTTTTGACCTCTGGATAGCTCCCGCAGGGTCCACAGCCTTAGGACAGACTACGCTGCACTCGCCGACGAAGGTGCACTCCCAAATGCCTTCATGGCTCGCGATGATTTCCTGACGCTGGTCCCGTCCCTGGTCTCGGGAGTCCATGTTATAGCGTTGTGCGAGCGCAATGGCTGCCGGACCAACGAAAGTGTTGTCAAGAGCATATACAGGACACGCCGCATAGCAAAGCATGCAGTTTATGCACATCGAGTATTGCTTGTACTCCGCGAGTTCAGCAGGGGTCTGGAGGTATTCCCCTTCTTCGATCGGCTTCTCTTCACCCTCCCGGCGGACAATCCACGGCTTTATCGCTTTGAGTTTATTGATGAAGTCATCCATAACTATTACAAGGTCTCGCTCTACGGGAAACCCTGTGAGCGGCTCTACCCGAATCTTGTCCGGATAGTAGTCCTTGAGGAAAGTCGCGCACGTGAGCTTCGGAACACCCTTTACCATCATTCCACAACTCCCACACACACCCATACGGCAGGACCAACGATAAGAGAGCGTTCCGTCAACTTGATCCTTAATGTAGTTGATCGCATCAAGAACTACCCAGTCCTCCCTAAAGGGAACTTCGTACGTTTGAAACCTCGGTTGATCCTCCTGGTCCGGACGATACCTGAATATCTCCAATTTCATCGTCTTTTCCATTTTCTGCTCCATTATACGGCGAATTATTAAGCAACAAAGACACAAGGCTTCTTCTTAAGGAATTGGGAATTGGATACCCCAATTCCCGATTCCGATCCCCGATCTAGTCGGGGACTAATTCCTAACCTCGTGCCGTGGTGCCTTAGTAGCTGAGGTAACATATATTTTTATCTCCCATATACGCGCTCTGCCGGGGGCCAGCGTGTAATGATAACATCCTTGTATTCGATCCGGGGCGCGCCATCAGTGCGAAAGGCAAGCGAGTGCTTTAGAAATTTTTCGTCGTTGCGACCTGGGTAATCTGTTCGTTGATGCGAGCCGCGACTCTCAGTTCTGGCAAGCGCACTATGCGTTACCGCCTGAGCAACATCGAGCATGAAGTCAAGCTCCAGGGCTGAGGTAAGTTCAGTATTAAAAGTAAGGCTCCTGTCCTCAATCATGATATTAGAAAAACGATCTCTGAGCTCAGCCAGCTTATTACAAGTTTCTTTAAGGCTTGTCTCAGAGCGGTAAATACCGGCACCAGACTCCATGGTTCCCGTCATCTCCTGCCGAAGGGTGGCTACGCGTTCATAGCCTCCATCCTTACGAATAAAGTTCTTTGCGATCCTCTCCTGTTCGTCGGCTCCCCGTTTCTGGAGAGCAGTGAGATCAAGTTCGGGATGTTCAGTTGCAAACCTTGCTGCTACCCGTCCAGCTATTGCTCCGAAGACCAAAAGCTCAGTCAGCGAATTGGAGCCAAGCCGATTTGCTCCGTTGATCGAGACACAAGCTGCCTCTCCTGCAGCAAAGAGACCCGGTATCGAAGCTGCCCCGTCTATATCAGTGTCAACGCCGCCCATCATATAGTGGACGACCGGCCGAACGGGAATAGGCTCGTAGACAGGGTCAATCCCAGCATACTTTGTTGAGAGCTCCCGCACAAACGGTATCTTCTTATCAATTTTTTTCTCACCGAGATGCCTGAGATCGAGGTGAACGTACTCTCCATACGGTCCTGATAGCGTGCGCCCCTTCTCTATCTCCTTCATGAAGGCTAGGCTTAAGCGATCACGGGGGCCGAGTTCCATTGTCTTCTTAACTGGATGGCGGGAATCTGTAACCTCAAGCGGCTTACCCAAATCGTAGTCCTGCAGGTAGCGGTAGCCATCCTTGTTGACCAAAATGCCCCCTTCTCCGCGAGCTGCCTCGGTAATCAGGATTCCCGTTCCGGGAAGACCAGTTGGGTGGTATTGGACAAACTCCATGTCTTTGAGTGCCACCCCAGCCCGATAGGCCATGACCATTCCATCTCCGGTCTTAATCGCCCCATTTGTCGTGAATGGGAAAACGCGTCCTGCACCTCCTGTACAGATAATAACGGCCTTACCGGCAATAACTCGTATTTGACCAGAGCGCAGTTCTAGCGCAGTGATCCCCTGACAGCGTCCATTTTCGACGATGACCTTGGTCGCAAACCACTCGTCGAAATGGGTGACGTTATCGTACTTAAGGGAGGTCTGAAAGAGCGTGTGAAGCATGTGAAAGCCTGTCTTATCAGCGGCAAACCAGGTACGCTCGATTTTCATTCCTCCAAAGGGACGCACGGCTACCTTGCCGTTTGGCTCACGGCTCCATGGACAACCCCAGTGTTCAAGTTGAATCATCTCAGCCGGGGCTTCCTTGACGAATAGCTCTACCGCATCTTGATCAGCAAGCCAGTCGCTCCCCGTGATCGTGTCCATAATATGGTCATCGAAGCTGTCGTTTTCCCTGATGACTGCGGCGGCTCCTCCCTCAGCCGATACCGTGTGACTGCGCATCGGGTAAACCTTACTTACTAAAGCTACGTTTAGGGCTGGATTTGTCTCCGCAATCGCAATGGCGGCCCTTAGCCCAGCACCACCTCCACCGACTATAACGACATCATATTTATAAGTTTCGTAATTACCCATTCCTTATGTGAACCGCCCTGATGTGAATCAAATCAATTTCTAGTTATCTTTACAATTCTTAGATTATTAATGGAGAAAGATTTATTAACTGAATTGCACTTCTCTATCAAGTCATTTAACTAGATAACCTTGTTTTACCGAGCAAATTCCTTAGAGCTCCCCCAGTTCATACACCCTGTTACAAAGCTCTCTGACGTGGCTTGCCGAAAGGTGAAGCGCTTCACGTTCTTCGGGCGTGAGCTTTATCTCCAAGATTTCTTCAATCCCACTTCTTCCAAGCTTAACAGGAAGACCAACAAAAGTATCGTTAATTCCATATTCACCTTCTGCGAGAACACAACAAGGGAGGATTTTCTTTTTATCCTTAAGTATCCCCTCTACCATCTCTACAGTTGAAGCAGCAGGTGCATAAAATGCACTTCCCGTCTTTAAGAGTTTAACAATTTCAGCGCCACCATCGCGGGTTCTCTGAATTAAAGCATCAACCCTATCCTTAGACATAAGCTCCGTAATCGGAACACCTGCAACCGTAGTACACCTTGCAAGTGGAACCATATCGTCTCCGTGTCCTCCAAGAACAAAGGCGTGAATATTCTCTACTGAAACGCCGAGTTCCATTGCTATGAAGGTTCTAAACCTAGCCGAATCCAAAACTCCAGCCATTCCCATTATTCTTTGCTTTGGGAATTCGCTCACCTTATATGCTACGTATACCATTGCATCAAGTGGGTTTGTAACGAGAATTAAGATTGAGTTTGGAGATCTTTTTGCCACTTCTGCAGTAACCTGTTTTACAATTTTAGTATTGGTTGAAAGAAGATCATCACGGCTCATTCCTGGTTTACGGGGAATGCCTGACGTTACTATTACAATATCCGACCCTTCTGTCTCGTCATAACCATTTGTCCCGATAATATTAACGTCGCGCCCGGATACAGGACACATCTGCATTAAATCGAGCGCTTTACCTTGAGGCATACCCTCTACAATGTCTACAAGAACTACATCTCCCAGTTCGAGTTCCGCTAATTTTAGTGCAGCAGATGCGCCAACATTTCCCGCACCGATTACCGAAATTTTAGGTCTGCTCATTGCTCACTCCTCCGCTATATTCTTATTCGAGGTAGGATTCCAAGTTAGAATAATCTACATCTTATAGGTGTCAAGTTCTTGTATGGTGAGAAAGTCTTATAAATATTCTATCCAACTGATACCGAATCCATATTAGATATAATCGCATCTCCGAACTCGGAGCACCTGAGAAGTCTAGCACCTTCAAGCTGACGATGTAGGTCGTAAGTGACCTTTTTTTCGGAAACTGTTTTCTCCATGGCTTTAATGATCATATCTGCGGCCTCTTGCCAGCCAAGATACTCAAACATCATAACACCCGAAAGTATTACAGAGCCTGGATTCACCTTGTCCTGTCCCGCATATTTTGGCGCTGTTCCATGTGTTGCTTCAAACACGGCATAAAAATCTCCAATGTTCCCACCAGGAGCCATTCCAAGCCCACCTACCTGGGCAGCACATGCATCGGAGAGATAATCACCATTCAGGTTAGGTGTTGCAATTACATCATATTCATCGGGTCTTGTTAAAACCTGCTGGAACATATTATCCGCAATCCTGTCTTTGATTAGGATCTTCCCTTCAGGCATTCGGCCATCATACTTGGTCCAGAGTTCATCCTCCGTAATCGTGACATGACCAAATTCCTCTCGAGCAAGCTCATAGCCCCACTCTCTGAATGCACCTTCAGTAAACTTCATGATGTTTCCCTTGTGAACGAGTGTTACGCTCTTTCTACCTCTTGCAAGGGTGTACTTAATAGCTTTTCTAACAAGCCTCTTTGTGCCAAAAGCGCTTATCGGTTTAATTCCAATTCCAGAATCCTCGCGAATATTCACTTTGAAATTCCGTTTTAAATACTTTAAAAGCTTTTTTACCTCAGGAGAGCCGCTTTTCCACTCGATCCCAGCATAAACATCCTCAGTGTTTTCTCTAAAAATCACTACATCCATATGTTCAGGTCTTTTTACGGGAGAAGGAGTCCCTTTTATGTACCTAACAGGACGCACACAAGCATAAAGATCAAGAAGTTGCCTTAGCGTAACGTTTAAACTTCTGATACCGCCACCAACAGGAGTTGTAAGAGGTCCCTTTATAGCGACTATATATTCCTTTATGTTCTCAAGCGTCTCATCCGGGAGCCAGGTTCCAAGTTTATTGTATGCCTTTTCACCAGCAAGAACCTCAAACCAAACTATCTCCTTGTTTCCGTTATATGACTTTTTAACTGCGGCATCAAACACACGCTGAGAAGCCCGCCATATATCAGGCCCTGTTCCATCACCCTCTATAAATGGAATGACAGGATTGTCTGGAATTTGAAGTTCATTCTTTTTTTGATCAATTTTGATTTTTTGCCCTTCGCTTGGTGGTGTCAACGACGACATGACGTAATTCCTCTCTTATATATTTTTGCGAAATTGAATATACATGGATTTGTTAAAAAAACAAATTTAAGCCGAAGAGAAATTGAAACTCAGTGTTTATCAATCGTGATTCAGCTATGCTGAACCATTTGACGAAGCACAGTCTGAAGGATTCCGCCGTTACGATAATACTCTATTTCAATAAGGCTATCGAGACGGCATACCGCTTTAAATCCAATCTCGCTACCATCGGTTCTTCTTGCCCTAACAGTAACCTCCTTACGAGGTTTAAGCTCTTTAGTAATTCCTTCTATGTCATATTCTTCAAAGCCTGTCAAATTGAGCGTCTCGTGGCTCTCACCGGGTTTAAATTGAAGCGGAAGTACCCCCATCCCTACAAGGTTGCTTCGATGAATCCTTTCAAAACTCTCAGCAATTACTGCTTTAACACCAAGAAGCATTGTCCCCTTTGCTGCCCAGTCACGTGAGCTACCGCTTCCGTATTCCTTCCCTGCTATAACAATGAGCGGAATACTTTCAGTTTTATATTTCATCGAAGCCTCATAGATGCTCATTTTTTCATTAGTTGGAATATATATAGTCCAGCCGCCTTCAGTGCCTGGTACCATTAAATTCTTAATCCTAATATTTGCAAAGGTGCCACGAATCATAACCTCATGGTTACCGCGACGCGCGCCAAAGCTATTAAACTCCCTCTTAGTTACACCACAATCAATTAAATATTTGCCGGCTGGGCCATCTACCGGTATATCCCCAGCGGGTGAAATATGATCGGTAGTCACAGAATCTCCAAGTAACGCAAGGACGCGTGCTCCCTTGACGTCATGCAAAGGTTGAAGCGACGGTGAGAGGTCTTTAAAGAATGGCGGCTCCTGAATATAGGTTGATTCAGGGTCCCATTCATACAGGTTACCTTCAGGAGTGGATAATTTCTTCCATTGCTCATCACCTTCGAAGACATGCGCATATTGACTTCTAAAAAGGTCTGGATTCAGTGCTTTTTTAATAGCGCTTCGAATCTCCTTCTGACTTGGCCAGATATCCTTAAGATATATGGGCTTGCCGCTACGGCTTACACCCAACGGTTCATTCAACATATCAATATTTACTGTTCCGGCAAGTGCATATGCGACCACCAGTGGCGGTGATGCTAGATAGCTCATTTTTGTAAGTGGATTAATACGACCCTCAAAGTTTCTGTTGCCACTTAGAACCGCAGCGACGGTCAGATCGTTTTTCTTCACAGCCTCAGCTATTGTTTCAGGCAATGGCCCGCTGTTTCCAATGCATGTTGTGCATCCATATCCAACTAGATGAAAGCCCAATGCCTCTAGATAAGGCATTAGTCCTGATTGCTTGAGATAATCTGTTACAACACGTGATCCAGGCGCTAAGCTTGTTTTGACAGCGGGGTTCACCGCAAGACCTTGTTCAACTGCCTTTTTAGCTAATAGCCCTGCACCTATCATAACCGAGGGGTTGGATGTGTTTGTACAACTCGTAATAGCTGAAATAACAACAGATCCATGAGTCAGCATCGCTTTATGCCCATTCATCTTTACCTCAACCCTTTCCCCAACACCTGTACCTTGAACACCCTCCTTCTGCTTCGTAAGGTAACTCTCTAGCACAGTTACGAAAGACCTTTTCATTTCTTTAAGAGGTACTCGGTCCTGTGGACGCCTAGGACCCGCGAGGCATGGCTCAACAGATCTCATGTCTAGTTCTAAGACCTCGCTATAGATAGGGTCTGGCATGTCATCGGTTCTGAATAGTCCTTGGGTCTTTGTATAGAATTCAACTAATTCAACCAGGTTATTATCACGACCTGTACCCCTAAGGTAATTTAGGGTTTCCTCATCTACTGGAAAGAAACCCATTGTTGCCCCATACTCTGGTGACATATTAGCCACAGTTGCTCGGTCTGCAAGACTGAGACGACTCAGTCCAGGACCGAAGAACTCGACAAACTTTTCCACAACGCCTTTTTGTCTTAACATCTGTGTAACGGTAAGCACAAGGTCGGTTGCTGTTGCACCTTCTACCAGTTCTCCAGTTAGTTTGAACCCAACGACCTCGGGGATAAGCATGTAAAGAGGTTGTCCTAACATACAGGCTTCGGCTTCAATTCCCCCTACACCCCAACCCAATACCCCAAGGCCATTAATCATTGTGGTATGGGAGTCAGTCCCGACTAGGGTGTCAGGAAATGCAACGGTATCACCATTCATTCCAATGGACTGAACAACCTTTGCTAGGTATTCGAGATTGACCTGATGGACAATGCCTGTGCCCGGCGGCACAACTCTGAATTCGTCGAATGCCTTCTGTGCCCACCTAAGGAAAAAATATCGTTCACGATTACGTTCAAACTCCCTTTCCACATTAGCTTCAAAAGCGGAGGGTGAACCAAAATAGTCAACCTGCACAGAATGGTCAATCACTAGATCAACAGGGACGATTGGATTAATCCTCTTTGTGTCTCCGCCCATTTTGTGCACAGCAGAACGCATTGCTGCCAAATCTGCTACGCAAGGAACTCCTGTAAAATCCTGTAGTACAACACGTGCAGGTAAAAATGGTATCTCCCGTCCTTCGGATTTTTTAGTATTCCAATGCGAAATCGCGCTAACATCGTTTTCAGTTACAAGATTCCCGTCGCAGTGCCTAAGAACGTTTTCTATAAGAATTTTAATCGAAAAGGGCAATCGTGAAATATCAACTTTTAAGGCATTTCCAAGTCGTTCTAGGGAGTAGAAGTTAACCGTTTCGAAACTGGTTTTAAGGGACGCAATAGTATCAAAAGGATTCTTTTTAGCCA
>JAHFBK010000003.1 GCA_023250035.1 Candidatus Dadabacteria bacterium | reverse complement strand
CAATCGAGAAAACCCTTAAAATGGATTACGACTCATTTATCTGTTCAGCTTTTATCCTTCAAGGGAGGGCAGATGAATTTACAAAAAGGACACCTGCTGAGAGAAAAGATGTCCTTGCAAGGATCTTAGGCCTTGAAAGATATGAAGAATTAGCTAAAAATGAACTAGATAGACTTAAAAATATAATCGAAAAAGAGGATTTTGGCGTCGAGTTCCGATATGAGCTTAAAGAGATAACCCAGGAGATAAGGAAGACAGCTTATGATGAGAGACAACATAAAGAAATAAAGCACAAACTTGAATCATTAAGAGAGTTTCAAACCGAGAACAAACGTCTTGAAGATGCGAAATCGAATAAGGATGAGATTGAGAGCCAGCTTGTAAGTATTAAAGCTAAAACTCTCTCACTTACTAAGACCCTTGATGAAGGTCTTTTCGCTGTAGAGTACAAAGAACGGGCTTTAGAAATTGAAAACCAGATTAGAGAACTCCGATATGACGAGCAAAAACATAAAGAATTAAAATCTATTCTCAAGAGTATGGAAAGGTTTACAAAAGAAAAAGAGAGTCTTGATAGAGCAAAATTAATCTTAAGTCTAAGAGAAAAAGAGCTTGAAAATCTCAAGGGAAGATTAAACACCGAAAGTGTGCAACTTGAAAAAGCCGAGAGGGAGATAAAAGAGCATGAAGCGGTGATAACCCAGAGTGAAGCACTGGAAAAGAAGAAAAGGGTTATTGAAGATGACATTTCAAAACTAAAAAAGACTAGGGATGAAATAGTTCAAGAAAAATGCAGGGTTAATAGTAAATTGGAATGGATAACAGGGCTAGAAGGCAAGAGAGAAGAGGCTATAAAACAGGCTAAAAAACTAGGATACGATTTAACTGTATATCAAGAGCTCGAAAAGGCCTTCGGAAAGAACGGGATTCAGGCTCTCATTATAGAATCTGCAATACCCGAGATTGATATTGAGGCAAACAAGCTACTAACAAGGCTTACAGACAGTGGCATGACACTGAGCCTTGAGATGGTAAAACCAACGCAGAAAGGTGGAGAGAAAGAGACGCTTGAAATAAAAGTAGGTGATAATTATGGAACCAGGAGCTACGAAACATTTTCAGGAGGAGAAGCATTTCGGATAGATTTTGCATTACGAATCGCAATATCAAAATTCATTGCAAACCGCTCCGGAGCACAGCTTAGAACCCTTATAATTGATGAAGGGTTTGGCACACAGGATAAAGACGGACTTAGTCAATTTATACAAGCTATTAACACGATAATAAGTGATTTCGATAAGATCCTTGTTATCACTCATATTGATGAATTAAAGGACAAATTCCCGGTAAGGATAGATGTAACTAAAGAAACCGGAAGGGGCTCAACCTTTGAGATTCTTTATTCTTAATCGTAGATTTGAGTAAAAAAAATAGCCATGGAGATCCCGGAGGTCAAGGAGAAAAATCTTTTTTAAATACTTATCTGTGTTCTCGGTTCCCTCTGTGGCTAATTCGAAACCCTTAAAACATGAACTGGCTGGACGTAGTAATTTTAATAGTAATTTCTCTCTTTGCTTTTCTTGGCCTCAAACGCGGGCTTATTAAAGAGATAATATCAATTTTTGCTATTATTGGAGGAATCCTAGCTGCCGTACTGTTTTATCCTTATCTTGGGGAAGTACTGATAAAAACTTCCTTTATTAAAAGCAAGAGTATAGCAAGCATATGCGGATTTCTTCTCATTATGTTTTTCACATTTGTAGTGATTAACCTAATTGGTTACGTACTTAACAAAATTGTAGGCACTTTAAACCTAAACTGGTTTAATAGAATATGTGGAGGCTTTTTTGGTGCGATAAAGGGAGTCATTATATCTTTTCTCATTATAGCAGGTCTCGGTTTCTTTTTATCAGAAAAAGGACCTCCGTTTATCAACTCAATTCTAGTTACATATATTAAAGAGTCATTATCAATCCTTAAAGAAATCATCCCTGATGAATTTGATGAGAATCTACAAAAGGCAAAGAAATTAGTCCAGGATAAGGGAATAAAAGCTGCAATAAAAGAAGTTGAAAAGGTTAAAGAAACTTATCTAGAAAAAAAGGGAAGAGGGAAAGAGTCTAAGAAATAAAATTTCGTTAGTCTCCCTAACAGAAAGTTTTGCCAATTTAAAATTTTAAATTAAAATGATAAGAGTATACTACTTAATAACTATAAATTTTTAACATGATTGGTATAGAAACGTTAGACGAGTTCATTATCAGAAAGCAGGATGAATTGCCTTATACTAAAGGCGAATTATCTCGCCTGCTGAGAGACATAGGTCTAGCGGCTAAGGTTGTTAATAGAGAGGTAAATAAAGCCGGGTTAGTAGATATTTTAGGCACGACAGGCGCCATAAACGTGCAGGGAGAGGAGGTAAAAAAGTTAGATGTTTACGCTAATACTCGCTTTATTGCAGCTTTAAAACTAGGAGGGCAATGTTCTGGCATTGCCTCTGAAGAAACTAAAGATATCATCGTCTTTGATGATGAAATATCAAAAAATGCAAAATACATTGTTGCTATAGATCCACTGGATGGTTCTTCTAATATTGACGTCAATGTATCTGTCGGAACGATATTCTCTATATACAGACAGGTTTCATCAATGGGTCCCCCCACTTTACAAGATTTTCTCCAGAAAGGCTCTGAGCAGGTTGCGGCAGGGTACATCGTTTACGGTTCTTCAACAATGCTTGTCTATACTACAGGTCATGGAGTAAATGGGTTTACCCTAGACCCCTCTATTGGTGAATTTTGTCTTTCTCATCCCGACATGCAAACACCAAAGAGCGGTAAGATATATTCGATTAATCAGGGGTACTTTGTAAGCTTTCCCGAACCTGTAAAACAGTATATTAGATACTGTAAGCAAGAGGATAAAGCGACAAACCGTCCCTATTCACTGAGGTACATTGGCTCAATGGTAGCGGATATTCATAGAAACTTAATCAGCGGTGGCATATTTATTTACCCCCCGACAAAAGAGGCTCCACGCGGGAAGTTAAGACTTCTTTATGAATGCAATCCCATATCTTTCATAGTAGAACAGGCTGGAGGCAGGGCATCGGATGGATACAAACGTATCCTGGATATTGAGCCTAAAGAACTGCATCAAAGAACCCCTATCTTCATTGGTTCAGAGGAGATGGTATTAAAGGCAGAGGAATTTATAAGTGACTACCCATCTGCCTGAATTCACACGAGTGTTACATCTTTACCTAGTTCGATTATATCGCAGCGGTCCCTACTTTATTGCACGAATAAATTCGTGCCTACAATCTACAATTTTTTGTAGGCACAGGCTTGTCTGTGCTTTCCTTTCTTACTTTGCACGAATAAATTCGTGCCTACAATCTTTATCGCGGCTGGAAGTTGCTCATACAAAAATAGTCATCTGGATTCCCAATAAAGCTTGTACACACATGCCTTTAGTGGGTAACATTTGGGAATGACAAATGCCCATGGAGACCTAAAGGTCTCCGCTACACTTAATTCTGCCTCACGTTATTTTAGAGACACGCCATGGCGTGTCTCTACCCCCACCTTGATTTTTTATTTCCATCTCTCGCAGACTGCGCTCGAGATACTGGACCCCGCAAGGGGGAGGATAACTTATGTGGGACAAGAATGTCCAGGGTACCCATCAGATAGGGCGAGTACAAGACTCGCCCCTACAATTTAAATCTATGCAACCGTTATATCTTTATTTAGATAAACATCCTGAACAGCGTTTAGTAATTCTACACCTTCTTTCATCGGTTTCTGGAAGGATTTCCGTCCAGTAATTAATCCCATTCCACCGGCCCTTTTATTTATCACCGCTGTACGTACTGCTTGGGCAAGATCACTAGCACCTGCGGACTCACCGCCTGAATTAATTAAACCAGCCCTTCCCATATAACAATTTATGACCTGATAACGGGTTAAATCGATTGGGTGGCTTGAAGTTAGTTCCGTATAAACCCTTTCATCCGTCTTTCCAAATTTTAAGGCTTTAAACCCTCCATTATTTTCAGCTTGCTTT
The DNA here is from genome assembly GCA_023250035.1 of Candidatus Dadabacteria bacterium. Classification (GTDB taxonomy): domain Bacteria; phylum Desulfobacterota_D; class UBA1144; order Nemesobacterales; family CSP1-2; genus CSP1-2. The sequence continues at coordinate 39,849 of JAHFBK010000003.1, read as the reverse complement.
TGTTTTACTATATCGGCTTCAATCGTTGCGCTTAGGTGATTAGCCTGTCCAGTTAAATCAGCAGAAAGATGATAATCAGTATCACCAACCTTAAAAGCAGGATTCCGGAGGTATGCCCAGAGCACTGTGACTAATCCTAAACTATGAGCATATTGAAAAGCCCTTGATATCTCTTGAATCTGGCGAGTGCTCTCCGGTGAGCCAAAATATATAGTTGCTCCGACAGAGACAGCCCCCATCTGAAAGGCTTGATCCACAGTGCCAAAGAGGATTTGGTCGTATTTGTTTGGGTAGGTAAGTAATTCATTATGGTTAATCTTGACAAGAAATGGGATCTTATGCGCATACCTCCTTGCAACTGACCCTAAGACACCAAGTGTAGAAGCAACAGCATTACAACCCCCCTCAATCGCAAGTTTAACAATGTTCTCAGGATCAAAATAGATTGGATTCGGAGCAAAAGAGGCCCCTGCAGAATGCTCTATGCCCTGATCAACAGGTAAGATAGATAGGTATCCAGTGCCTGCTAAGCGGCCGGTATTGAAAAGTAGTTGCATATTCCTCAAGACAGAAGGAGTGCGGTCCGAAGGAACCAATACCTCATCAACAAAAGAAGGTCCTGGAAGATGCAACTGCTCTTTTGGAATTGTTTTACATTTGTGACTTAGAATAGAGTCTGCTTCATTTCCCAATAACTCAAGAACCCAATCTATATTTCCTTTTGCAGATGTTTGAGCTTTTGCCATTTTTCTATCCCCCTTTTTATATTTTTATTTATCACAAAGCACTGAGATCCCGGGAAGCTCAGCACCACCAAGAAATTCAAGGAAAGCTCCACCTCCGGTAGAAATATGAACGATTTCAGAATCCATTACCTCTGCCTTTCTTATGGCAGCGATTGTGTCCCCACCTCCGATTACGGTTGTAGCTCCACGCCATGTAGCAAGCGCAATCGCGCGTGCTATGTGTGTTGTGCCTGCCGAAAAATCACTCACTTCAAAGACCCCCATGGGGCCGTTCCAGAAAATAGACCCTGTTCCCTTAATCTCCGATGTGTATAGATTCACCGTTTTAGGCCCGATGTCGAACCCTTTAAAATGCTCAGGGATTTCCTGATCCACAACCATACAGATTTTTCTATGTTCAAGACTTTCTGCAACTACATGGTCAATAGGAAGAAAGATCTTTTCTTCGTATTCTTCTAATGATTCCCTTACCCAATCAATCATTTCATCTTCTGTTATAGAGCCCCCTACATTCACCCCCTTAGCTTTTAGGAATGTGTAAGCAACTCCGCCACCAATAAGAACCTTGTCAGCCTTCTCTAGTAGATGCTTCAGTGCGTTTATTTTATCCTTAATTTTCGATCCTCCTACTATTACGACATATGGGTGATCAGGGTTTTCACGTAGTCTAGTAAGAAATTTTAACTCCCTATTAACTAGAAATCCAGCCAGCCTCAAATCAAAGTTAAATGCCATTCCGTAAGTTGAAGCGTGTTTTCTATGAGATGTACCAAAAGCGTCGTTTACGTAAATATCCGCAAGCGATGCAATCTCCTTTGAAAAATGGGGATCGTTTTCCGTTTCCTCCTTGTGAAATCTTAGATTCTCAAGAAGCATTACCTCACCTTCTTGAAGCTCGTGAACAGCCATTTTCACCTCATCGTTTAGTCCGTATTCTATGAAACTAACATGCTTTCCAAGAAGCTCAGAAAGGCGTAAGGAAACAGGTCTCAAAGAAAGATCAGGGATTACCATCCCTCTTGGCCTTCCAAGGTGTGAGGCAAGGATTACCTTTGCTCCCCTTTCTATAAGATAATCAATGGTTGGGATTGTTCTTCTAATTCTATAATCTTCGCTGATTACCCCGTCTTTAATCGGCACATTAAAGTCAACCCTCACAAACACTCGCCTCCCTTCAAACGTAGAATCAGGAAGGTCGGATACCACCATTTTTGCCATTAAAACTTATCTCCAATGAATTCGATCAGGTCTACTACCCTAGATGAGTATCCATATTCGTTATCATACCATCCTAGAACCTTAACAAGTGTGCCATCCACAACGGAGGTAAGAGATGAATCAAAGATCCCAGAATGTGTATCACCCACAAAATCCACAGAAACGAGCTCTTCATCTACGTATCTCAAATAGCCTTTAAGCTCCCGCTCAGAGGCTTCTTTAAATTTTCTGTTAACCTCGCCAGCAGTCGAAACCTTTTCCACCTCACATGAAAAGTCAACGAGCGATACATCAGAAGTAGGAATCCTCATCGCCACCGAGCTCAATTTGCCTTTTAATTCAGGGAATATCAATTCAATCGCCTTTGCGGCCCCAGTGCTAGTAGGAATTATAGATAATGCTGCAGCACGTGCCCTTCTTAAATCCTTGTGTGGGGCGTCGAGTATTCTCTGATCATTTGTGTAGGAATGAATCGTAGACATCTCTCCTCTTTTAATCCTGAAATTCTCATGTAACACCTTGACAAGCATTGCAAAACAGTTCGTAGTGCAGGAGGCGTTAGATAAAACGTGGTGTTTTGAATGATCGTATTGATTCTCATTTACGCCTAAAACAGTGGTAAGGTCAACCTCACCCTTTGCAGGTGCTGTGATTATCACCTTCTTTACAGTTCCATGAAGGTGTTTTGATGCGGCTTCCCTTGAGGTAAATAGCCCGCTTGCCTCAACAACCACCTGTGCACTTACATCCTCCCAAGAAATCCTTGATGGTTCTTTTTCCGAAAAGACCCTTATCTTCTTCCCGTCTATTACAACATGACTGTTTTCCGACTTAACCTCGCCTTTATAGGAACCAAAAATAGAGTCATATTTAAAAAGATGAGCAAGCGTTTTAGCATCAGTAATATCGTTTATACCTACAAATTCTAATCCTTTTCTTTCAACCCCGATTCGGAGCACGTTTCTACCAATTCTTCCAAAGCCATTAATGCCTACCTTAATTGACATCGTATTCCTCCAGGATGAGTTAGATTCAGAATGGTATTTATATTTTACATTACATATTTTGACCCCTAGAGTCAAGGTTTAATAAGGCGTAAGCCCAATGAAAACTTGCATTTACCTCAATTACCAGATACTTTTCAAATCCCATGGAGAAGAAAAGCGTTGCGGTGCTTGGAGCGAGTGGCTACACTGGAAGCGATCTTCTCAGATTCCTTATTACTCATCCCAAAGTTGAAGTGACCCACGCAACAGCCGAAAAACACGCTGGGAAAACGGTTTCAGAAGTTCTTCCTCATTTAAGAAACTTCTTCAAGCTGGAACTTCAGCCACTTGATTTGAAATCAATACCCGATGAGATCGAGATTGTCTTTGCCGCACTTCCCCACGGGGCATCGGCAAAGGTAGTTGAAGAACTCGTAGAGAGAGGAAAAAGGGTTGTAGACTTGGGTGCAGATTTCAGGCTGAGCTACCATGTCTACAAGGAATGGTATGGGGAACATCCATGCCCTGAATTAATCCCTCAGGCGGTTTACGGAATAACAGAACTTTTTGAATCCAAGATTGCAAAAGCCAAACTCGTTGCAAACCCCGGATGTTATCCAGAATCTGCGATTCTAGGGCTTGCGCCGGTGGTTAAAAACAAGATGATAGAAGAGGACTCAATCATAATTGACTCCAAGTCAGGCGTCTCAGGCGCTGGAAGGTCACCGGAGCTTGCTTACCATTTCTGTGAGGTGAATGAAGGTGTAAAAGCTTACAAGGTCGGGGATCATCGCCACACGCCTGAGATTGACGAGGTTCTTTCAAACTATTCAGGACTTAACGTAAGGGTTTCATTCACACCACATTTGATCCCTATGGATAGGGGGATTCTTTCTACCATTTATGTAAGACTGAGAGAAGAAATAACAACTAAAGAGCTTCTTGAACTTTATGAAAATTTCTATAAGGGAAAAAGATTCATAAGAATCACACCTGAAAAAACCTACCCATCAACAGGAGATGTCAGGGGTTCAAACTTCTGTGACATTGGGATAAGGGCAAATCCAAAGAATAGAACTGCAATTATAATCTCAGTTCTTGACAACCTAGTAAAAGGCGCATCAGGTCAGGCTATTCAAAATATGAACGTTATGATGGGATTTCCTGAATCCCTAGGGCTAGACATGCCTCCAGTGTTTCCTTAGAGACGCCATCAATGGCGTCTCTACATAATGTATATCCGCTTTTTCTTAGTAACAAGGGCTTTCATTCTCTAGTCTTCTTTGCAAAAAACAGCAGGGTTATTTTCATCTATATCCCATTTTAATGTGTTGTTATTTATGTATTCCCTGATTTTTTGTAACGATTTTTCATTTCGGATAATATGGTCATAGAACCTGGATTGCCAGGTAAAACAGAATTTTCTCTGAATTTTATTGATTTCAAATGTGCATCGTCCCTTATACCAACGTATTATTTTTGATAATGAATTTTCCGATAACATAGGATTATGCGCTCTTGTAATTCCTCCACTATCTGTAGAGACGCCATTAATGGCGTCTCTACAATATTGATTATTAATTATTACAATTCCATGAACATGATTTGGAATAATTATAAATTCATCTAATTTAACATCTTGAAAATGTTCTGGAATTTCTAACCAATATCGTTTTACGATGTTTCCGATCCCTGTTAATACCATTTTATCATCAACTATTCTACCAAATACGCATTCCTGATTTTTTGTACAAATCGTGACAAAATAATAACCACTAGATGAACAATCCCATTCTTTTAATCTGGCGGGTTTTATCCGGTATTTCCCTCTGTATAAATCCGCGTTACACATTATTTCCTATCCTGTAGAGACGCCATTAATGGCGTCTCTACCAATCTAATTCCTCTTATCCTCCCTATAATCACAGGGAGAACTTCAAGCACTCTGTCTATATCTTCTTTACGCGTGAACCTTCCAAGACTGAATCTCAGGGATGAAACGGCTTGCTCTTTGGATAGACCCATTGCAAGTAGGACATGGGAAGGTTCAACATTTCCTTCGGAACAGGCGGAGCCGGTAGATACGGCTATCCCTTCAAGGTCAAGGTTCATTACGAGCGATTCACCCTCTACTCCCTCAAAACTCAAATTTAATGTATTTGAAAGCCTCTTTTCAGGATGACCGTTTAGTTTTAATCCGCTAATTCTTTCCGATATTCCCTCGTAAAGCTCATCCCTCAATTCTTTTATTCTTGCACCCTGCATCTTGTATCCTGCATCTTCTTTCAAAATTTCACATGCCTTCCCAAGTCCCATAATTCCAGCCACATTCTCTGTACCTGAACGCCTTCCTCTTTCCTGTCCTCCTCCGTGAATAAGAGGCTGTAGAGACACGCCATGGCGTGTCTCTACACCAGTTCTTACAAATAGCGCGCCTATCCCCTTTGGCCCATAGAGTTTATGACCAGAAAGAGACAGAAGATCAACTGGGAGATTCTTCAAATTTATGTCAATCCTTCCGACAGCCTGGATAGCATCGGTATGAAAAATAACCCCCTTTTCTTTCACGAGCTCTGCAATTTCTTGTATAGGCATTATCACGCCAGTTTCGTTATTTGCAAACATAACCGAAACGAGAATTGTATCATCTGTTATTGTTTCTTTAAGTTCCTCTAAATCAATAAGACCGTATTTGTCTACCCCGAGATAAGTAACTCGAAACCCCTGTGTTTCAAGAAATCGACATGTTTCAAGAACGGAAGCATGTTCCACTTGAGTGGTAATTAGATGGTTCCCTTTCTCTCTTAGGAGAAAAGCAATTCCTTTTGTAGCAAAATTATTACTCTCACTTCCACCACTCGTAAAAACAATCTCTTTAGGGCGTGCTCCGAGAAGCTCAGCTATTTGTTCTCTTGAATTATCAAGCGCAGCCTTTCCTGCCATTCCATAGGAGTGGATACTCGAAGGGTTTCCAAACTCCTCCTTCATATAAGGAATCATCGCCTCAAGAACACGAGGGTCAATCGGCGTTGTTGCGTTGTAATCTAAGTAGACTCTTTTCATTAGAACTATTAAATCTTTACCATCTCCTTTGCCATCTTCTTGTAAAAGGGGAATTTCTCCGGGTATATGAGATGAAACTCAAAGGGTGCATCAAGAAACAATAATTTTAACTTTGAATGAGTCTCAATTCTCTTTTTTATATTTTTAAACTCAACCGAAACTAAAAGCACATCTATATCGCTTGTTGGATGGGTGTTTCCTTTAACGACGGAACCAAAAATATATACCTCTGTATCTGAGCAAAGCTTTATAACCTCGGATTTTATCTGAGATACATATTTCTTCCAGTTTGTTCTATAACGTTCATAATTTGTAAGGGTTTCAATGTCCACGAGATCTTATCTCCTCAACCATCTTCAAAAACCTTTCCCCAAAATCTAAAACCTGTGCTGCTATTTCTTTATCAAACTCTATATCAATGTATCTCGCACCAACGTATGCCTCTTCAAGCGCTGTTATTATAGAGATATTATCCCTGTAAAAGTCCATTACCCCCTGTCCATAAAGATTTGCTACTTCTTTAAATAGTCGTGAAACTGAATGGATACGAGGAAAGTCATCTATCTTAACCGCTATAAGATACTTAAGTAGAAGCTGTACCATCTGTTCAGAATGAAACAGGCAAAAATCATAATACCCCTTTTCAAAATCTCCCCTAGCTTCGTCATAGAAACGCAGACCTCTATCCTTGAGAAATTCGAACATGTTTTAATTCCGTGAATTCCTATATAAATTGTTTTTCACTTTGTTTTTACTACTTGAAGGACTCTATTTTCTTCTTTGGTCTTTTCTAGGTCATTTTCAAGGGAATTGATGCGCTTTTCAAGTTCCTTTACCTGTTCTATAAGGGATTGGATAGCACGCTCTTCGGGGTCAGGAAGCTTATTATGTTCAAGGTCGGGATAAACTGGGAATTCCTCTTTAAGAACAGTTTTACCAGGGACGCCTACAACAGTAGAACTCGGCGGCACATCCACTATTACAACTGAGTTTGCCCCTATTTTACTGTTTGAACCAACAGTAAGGGGACCTAATATTTTAGCACCTGCTCCAATAGTGACATTGCTTTCAATTGTTGGATGGCGCTTTCCTCTACTGAAGCTGGTTCCACCTAATGTGACTCCGTGATAGATCGTGACATTATCACCGATCTCAGACGTCTCGCCAATCACAACCCCCATTCCGTGGTCAATAAAAAAACCCTTTCCGATTCTAGCCCCTGGATGAATTTCAACGCCGGTAAGAAAACGTGAAATGTGCGACAAAAACCTGGCAAGAAACCTCAAATGATTATTCCATAACCAGTGGGCAATGCGATGGAGAAATATTGCATGAAACCCAGGGTAGGCAAATATTACTTCAATGGAGCTTCTAGCAGCGGGGTCTCTTTCAAAAACCGCATTAAAATCTGACCTAATCTCCTTAAAAATCTCCATTTATCTTGTGAATAAAGATAAAGACCAAAGGAGCTTAAGTCAAGGAAGATTGTAGGGGCGACCTGCCGGTCGCCCCTAGCAAGATGCCAATATATCTGGTAGGGGTTTGATTAATCACAAACCCCTACAATTAGCATACATAAGTCAAATATAATCAATACGCACCTACAATATATCAGGTTTATTCGTAACTATACCATCAATTCCAGCTTCTCTCAGTGACTCAGCCTCCCCTCGATTATCAACCGTCCATGTGATTATTTTTAAGTTGTTTTGATGTGCCTTTTCTATTAAATCCACCGTTATGAAATCGTGAAAAGGGGCAACCGCATCTGCTCGACATTCTTTGGCTAGCCTTATTGGATCAGTAGAGGAAAGAAGAATAAGACCTGTTTTTACTTTCAACTCTAACTCCTTTACTCTTTTTAGCAAATTCTGATTGAAAGACACGATAAAGACATGTTCAATTTGGTCGTTCTCTTTTATCAAACTTATTACGCCTTCTTCCGTTCCTGGCTCTTTTAGTTCAATTACAAACCCTATCTTCCCTTTTCCAAGAGCGATTACTTCCTCGAGTGTGGGAACGCTTTCTCCCATTCCTGCATCGAGCTTTTTTAGTTCGCTAACTGTTTTATCTTTCACCAGACCTTCTCCACTTGTTGTTCTATCTACCTTTTCATCGTGCATGATTACAAGATGCCTATCGCGGGAGAGCCGTACATCAAACTCTATCATATCCGCTCCTAATTCAAAGGCTCTTTTAAAGGAGCGAAGGGTATTTTCAGGCTCATAAGCACTTGCGCCGCGATGAGCTATTATGATTATGTGCTTTTTAGCATCGTTCATATAATTAATATACCTAGAGACAATAAAACTCGTTGATATAACTACTAAAAACAGTAGAATGATACCCAAATGGAAATTCCATTTATAGATTATATTCGTCTTCTTAGGCCTCATCAGTGGATAAAAAACCTACTCATTATAGCTCCGCCCTTTTTCGGAGGGGCGTTTCTCGCAGATCCAACTATCTTCTTTAAAATGGTTCAGGCATTCTTTGCTTTTTCATTTGCTTCCTCTACAGGATACATTATTAACGACCTTTTTGATCTGAGAACCGACCGACTTCACCCTATAAAGAAATTCCGCCCAATAGCTTCTGGAAGTGTAAGCGTTGGCATGTCAATTATATTGCTTTTATTAACCTTTATCTTATCAATGGGGCTTTCTTTAAGATTTGGAGAAGGCTTTATTTTAATAATAATTCTCTACCTGATACTTAATATTGCATATTCACTCTTTCTCCAGCACATAGTGATTTTAGACGCCATTTGCATCGCTCTCGGATTTGTTTTTAGAATCGGCGCTGGAGGAGAGGCTTCTGGGATAGAGGTTTCAAGCTGGCTATTTCTTACAACATTTCTACTCTCTCTACTCCTAGCTTTTGGAAAGAGGCGTTTTGAGCTTGTGTCACTAGATAACTCGACTATGTTTAGAAGGGTTCTAGCTAAATACAGAATGAATTTTCTCGATACTGCGCTAAGCATATTTGCTACGACAGCAATTGTGACCTATTCGCTATATGCCGTAGAAAGAGGGCCTAGAGCTTTCGTTATTACTGTCCCATTTGTGTGCTATGGGGTTCTTCGTTATATGTATCTTGTTCAGACGGACACTAGCGGGGACCCTACTGAAGCGCTTCTTAAAGATAAATGGCTATTTACTTGCGTACTTCTTTGGATTATAGCAACAGCCATAATTATTTATTTTCATGATAACACAAGCATCTTTAGATAATGTTCAGGACGGTTAAGTCCAGAAAATACAAATTTCTCAACTAACACTATCTTAACTTTTTCTTAATACTCCGTTAATAAACTAAGGATAGAATACCACCATATGAAAATCCTAGTACTTTCAGACATACACGCTAACTGGTACGCACTAGAAGCTATATTGACTAAGGAAAGTTACGATGCTCTCATCTTCCTAGGAGATGTGGTTGATTTTGGACCAAATCCAAGGAAGTGTGTCAGGTTTCTCATGGATTCATCAACAAACCATTTCTGGGGTGTTAGAGGAGATCATGACCATGCTCTTGCCTATGGTATCGGATGCGGGTGCTCATTAGATCTTAGAGAATTATCCATGAAAACACGAGAATGGGGAGAAGGCTTAATCGCAAGCGACGAGGTTGGTTTTCTAAGGAGGCTCCCTTTCGAAAACCACGCAACACTTGACGGGTTAAAGTTCCATTTCATGCATGGTTCAAATAAAGATAGGCTTTACAGAAGCATAACCTCAGATATTGAAGAATTAGAAATTGAGAATGAATTTGGAGAAACCGATACAGACTTTATACTTGTAGGCCATTCTCATAAACCCTTCATAAGACAGCTAGGGAGAGTAACTGTTTTAAATCCAGGTTCAGTGGGACAGCCAAGGGACTATAATCCAAGGGCCTCTTACGCAGTCATCGAAGACGGGAAAGCAATTATAAAAAGGGTAAGATACGATATTGAAAAGACTGTTAGAGACTTAGAGAAAAGCTCGTTACCAAAAGATGTTATCAGGGAGCTTGTTTCTATACTTGTGATTGGTGGTTTGGTAAAAGATGAAATTTATTATTGCTAAAATGCAAGATAATCCGACAAGGGGTTTTTGATAATAACTTTCTTTAATTCCCTATTGATGGCATTGTAAAAAAATAGTGTCTGTCAATATTTTCGGGGGAGAATATTAAGTCCCTCTTTGTTAAAGAGGGATTTAGGGAGATTTGAATCCTCAACCATTCTTTGAAAAAAAGGAGCTTTAAAATCCCCTCTAGCTCCCCGGTCTATACACCCTATTATAAAAAGGGGAGGATGTTAAGTCCCTCTTTGTTAAAGAGGGATTTAGGGAGATTTGAATCCTCAACCATTCTTTGAAAAAAAGGAGCTTTAAAATCCCCTCTAGCTCCCCTTTGGAAAAGGGGAGAAAATATTAAAATAGTGTCTGTCACTATTTAAATATGGTGTTTTAGATTTAGACGACCCGGCGGGTCGCCTCTACAAAAATTTTATCTCCTCAAACTCCCGATCGAAACATACTGCTCGTCTGCCCTTTTTCTCTGTGTTTCAGTAAGCCTTTTTAATACCTTCATAGATCGCTCGAACTCAGATGCAGGTCTAACCTCAAGATAGCCCTTTTCAATCGTGCGTTTAAAAATCCTCTCCCCTCTTTCAGACCTTAAAATAAGTATTGTCCACCCGTCCGAACCGACACCGCCTGCTGAAATATCCGCATGCTCAGCGCTAAAGTCACCGCAATAATTGCACTGGTGTCTCTGATAAACCCTAGCCTCAATGAGTGGAGTTTCAATCCTTGTCCCATCTTTTATGTCTGTAACTACCTTACCTTTCACATTTACCTTGACAACATCTTGAGGATCTATTCCAACCTTGTCTTGAAGATACTCGTGGATAAACCCATCAAAAACAAAGGTCTCTGTGCAGAGAAGCCCTATTGTGAACTGAACTGCATCTACATACTGCTTGAGGTGTTTATTCTGCCTCTCTACGTTTTTTTCACCTCGTTCAGCAGCGATGAAGCTACTGTCCGCTCCTACCGTCGTCCCATATCCCGACACCTCGCATGAAACCCCAACTAAGGCTAATTTACTGAGCTTATGCTTATCTACAGCCTCTTTAAGAGCCAAAGGAGTTGCACAATATGTGTACCAGGATTTTGTTGTTTGTATAAGCTCATCAACGCTCTTAACAACCTTTGGCACAGGCTCAAGCCACATCTTATCTGAAGGGGCAGCCACTGCTGCACCGTCAATTATCCCTTCTTCAAAAGCACATTTAAGAATCTCGGTTACAGCCCCGCCGTCCTCAGCGTTTGCAACCACATTCGGGTTGGTGCTCCTTGCTGCGCATATGAACCGTGTAACGCCATAGTATTCATCTTCACGCCTTGCTCTTCCAAACACGTGAACATCAAGCTCTTCAGGCTTTATTGGCTTCATGTGCTCCGGTCCTAATCTCTCACAAGCGTTTGCACAGACATCGCAGCCAACCTCTTCACTTATAGGGCAATAATCAAAATCCCCTTTTGGTTTTGCCACATAGGGGAACATTGATTGATGGTCGTACTTAATAACCCCATAAGGACATGTGACAACACACATAGAACAGCCACAACAGCTTCCAAGCGCAACGACCTCATTCATCATCCTGTTAAATGTCTTATTAAACTCGACTGGAACAGCTTCACTCATTATTCTTCCACTTCCTCCCTACTAAATGTCTTTATTATATCATAAGTGGTTGACCTCTGAGCGGGAATGCGTCCAATCCCCCTTGTAAGGCGACGAAACTCCTCAGGTGGGAAATATTGTCCGTGCTCTGCTCCGGCTGCCCTTGAGATATGCTCCTCCATCAATGTTCCACCAAAATCATTTGCACCTGCAGTAAGTGAAAACTGTGCAAACTCAGGGCCCTGTTTTACCCATGAGACCTGGATGTTGTTAATCCATCCACGAAGCATGAGTCTTGAAACACCATACATCTTTAGCTGATCAAGGTCTGTTGGACCAGGCCTCACCTTACCCTTAGATTTTCTATAAAGCCTTGTCTTCCATGGAATAAACCTTAATGGAACAAACTCAGTAAAGCCACCTGTCTCCTTTTGAATATCCCTCAAAACACCGATGTGTTTAGCCCAATGGTAGGGCTTGTCTACATGTCCATACATTATAGTTGATGTTGTCCTCATCCCAGCTTTGTGAGCCTTCTTCACTACTCGTATCCAAACCTCTGTAGGGATCTTTCTAGGCGCAATTATCGTTCTTACCTCCTCATCTAGAATCTCAGCGGCAGTGCCGGGGAAGGTGTTATGTCCAACGTCCTTAAGCATCTCTATAAAATCCTCTTCGCTTATGTCAAGGGTCTTAGCCCCATAATAAATCTCGAATGGAGAAAACGCATGCGTGTGCATATCTGGCACGGCTTTCTTTACCGTCTTAATAAGCTCAACGTAAAATCTTCCATCTATATCAGGATGCATTCCGCCCTGCATACAAACCTCTGTTGCGCCTAACTCGCGTGCCTCTTTTGTTTTTTCTGCAATCTCTTCCATAGTTAGAAAATAAGCCCTCTCATCACCCTCTGGCGCCATGAAGTTACAGAAGCCACACCATGTGTCACATATATTGGTGAAGTTTATATTCCTATTTATCACATAAGTAATGACATCACCTACATCCTCACGCCTCATCTCATCTGCGGCAATTGCAAGAAGAGATAACTCATCTATATCATCAATGTTAAAAAGGTGTTCTCCTTCCTCCACAGATATTTCATATCCGTTAAAGGATTTATTAATGATCTCCGCTGTTCTTCCATTAACCTTTGAAATAAGCGCATCTAATCCGAGAGATCTATTCTCAACTATCCTTTGTTTTACCTCTTCCATTTCCATTGTGCACCTCCTGTGCTACATAACCCGAAGAGTCAATAACCTTTGTCATCCGCTCTAAAACCCTTCTATCTAAAAACTCCTCACTAATAAACTCAGGGTAAATAGGAAGTCTTTCTTTAAGATTTAAGTCAAGTTCGTTTAATATTCTCTCCATCCTTTCTACCTGGGGCCAGGGAGCCTCAGGATTTACATAATCAATCGTCATTGGGGATACCCCACCCAGATCGTTAGCCCCAGCCAGAACAAGAAGAGGAAACGCTTTGGGATTAAGATTAGGGGGTACTTGAATATTCATCTTTTCACCAAAAATTAGCCTTGAAATCCCCACAGTTTTAAGCATATCAAGAAAAGTCGGAACTGGGTGCAATTCCATACGAATTCCCGGCTTTGGGCTGAAGTTCTGAATAATTATCTCCTGAATATGGCCATAATCCTGAGAGAGCCTCTTTATAGCAAAAAGGGAATCTGCCCTCTCTTCTAAGGTTTCTCCTATACCTACAAGAATGCCGGATGTCCATGCAATCCTTAGCTCTCCTGCATACTCCATTGTCCTAATCCTGAGCTTAGGCACCTTGTCGGGAGAACGGTAGTGGGCCTCACCCTTCTGAAGAAGCCTTGGGCTTATGTTCTCAAGCATAAGCCCCATGCTTGCATTTGATTCTCTAAGTGCAGAGAGTTCATCATGATTTGCAATACCAAGGTTTGTGTGTGGAAAAATATTCTCTTTGAGTACAGCCTCAGACATGGCCACCAAATACTCTGCGGTAGTTTTGTATCCTAATCTTGCAAGCGCATCACGATAGACAGTATAGACAAGCTCAGGCTTATCCCCAGTTACAAAAAGTAATTCTGTACAACCAACACTTGCCCCTTCCCTTGCTGCATTTATAACCTCTTCGGGCGGAACAAAAAGCTCTCCTTCCTGAGGCTCAATCCTAAATGTGCAGTAACCACAGTGGTCACGACATAGTCTTGTTAGAGGTACAAACACGTTCTTAGAGAATGTAACCGTTTTATTCTTGCCTCTCTCCCTAACTTCTGATGCTGCGAGAACTAAGAAAGCTATCTCATTCCTACCTAAATTCATAAGGAATAAGGCATCTTCTCTATTGATTGTTTCACCTGAGCTTACTTTGATTAGTATCTCTTCCAATCTAGGAGATGGAGCTCTTAATGAAGCACCCTCTATGCCAAAGTGCTTGAACATTTCTCTAATTCTTTCAGAGCCCAAAAATTCCTGAGCTTCGTTAACGAAAGAGGTCATTATCTGGATCCCTCAAAAGCAATTTTGCGCCTTCTTTACTCCTTTCGTACTCATATCCCCTCACTATTGCAACTGGCACCCCTTCAGTCTTTCCCATTACCAATCCTGCAGCAGAGGAGATTTCGTCTGCTACAGCGAGTGCCGTTGCACGAAGGTCGTATCCTTTAGAATCTTTCTTACCCCTATAGTCCTTTAAAGGACTGATTCCATAGCATCCAATTGCTATCTGAACAAGACCATCCCTCCATGGTCTCCCTACAGTATCCGTTATTATTACCGCCACATCAACTCCGAGTTCTTTTTTGAATTCTTCTGCGAACCTTTTTGCAGATTCATCAGGGTCTTTTGGAAGTAGAGTTGCTTCCATTCCTCCGCTTACATTCGACATATCTACACCTGCATTAGCACAAACAATCCCTTTTGTGTTTTCTACTATCAGTCTTCCCCTATCCATTTTAACAATTCTTCGGGATTCTCCTAGTATTATTTCCACAATTCGGGGGTCTTTGTCAAGTAGTTTTCCGATCTCTAGAGCAAAAGGGGATGGAGAAGCCTCGCTTATATTTACAATCCGCCCCTCTGATTTTGAAACTATCTTCTGAGCGAAAACTAGAATGTCTCTGTCTTCTATAGTCACATCTTGCTTAAACGCAGCATCAATTGACATCTTTACCAGATTATCCCCTGGTTTAATCTCAGGAATTCCCAAAAGTGGTATGATTGAAATGCTATTTGGCATTTGTGTTCCTTGAACATCAAGTTCAGTCCAGCTATAGCTAAGCATAACTATTATATCAAATCAAACCTGATTTTATACCGTCAATTGATATATATTGAGGTTAATATGGAAAAAGTTTAAAAAGGTATAAAACATGAGCTATAAGAAACGGCTCTTAAAAGAAATAGAAAAAGTACCAGACGATAAGATTCCTCAATTACATAAAATAATTCATTTATTGACTACTAAGTTGATACCAAAGACCAAAAAGACGGGAAATCGTGGCTCGCTCAAAGGAATTTGGAAAGATATTCAAATTGATGAATCGCTATTTACTAAAGCTAAAAAACCCCTTTTTCCCTATGAACATAAATGAACTATGTAACTGATACGCATTCACCAGCAGAGTATTGCGTATATCCTCACGTTACAGATCAGGAAACGCTCTAAGAATCTCCTCTTCGGTCATGCCCTCCGCCAAGCCTGTCCTGAGAACATCGAAGGGATGGCGTTCCTATATGCTGGTGTCCTCAAAACGCTCCAATACCCGCCTAGCAAGCCTCTCGGCCTTTTCGTCATTTGACATCACAGTATCTGCAACTAGGGGTTTTATCCCGATTGACCTTATTGTATCCGCCTCAAAGGCATCCTTTTCATCAATTACGATCTCATCTAAAAAATCCCCATATAGCCTTGCTATCTGTGCTGATGAAACCTCTAACCCTAAACCCCTCATCAGCTTGTCTGCGGGTCCCTTTAAGGGCGCCCCACCTACAAGGGGGCTGATTGCTATAACCTTTGCCCGTGTTCTTTTAAGTGCTTCTCTAACCCCCCTAACCTGCAATATTGGGCCAATACTAATAATAGGATTACTTGGACAAACGATGATCCCACTTGCCTCCTCTATCGCCTGAATTACACCAGGGGCTGGCCTTGCGTTCTCTATTCCCTTTATTGATATCCCCTTTACCTTAGGTTTCATACCGCTTTTAACCAGATATTCCTGAATGTGCATCTCACCTTCATCAGTCATGACCCGGGTTTCTACCTCATCATCGGTCATTGGAATGATCATAATATTATTGATTCCGAATGCCTTGGCGACTCCATTTGTGATCTCAGAGGGGGTAAACCCTCTATTTCTTAAATAGGTTCTGTAAATATGGGTTGCGAGATCTTTATCGCCAAGCTTAAACCAGGTTTCGACGCCGAACCTCCCAAGCGCTTCCAAGCCATGAAAAGTATCTTCCTTAATCCCCCACCCTTTTTCTTTATCTACCAACCCTGAAAGCCTGTAAATTATTGTGTCGATATCTGGAGATATTCGTAACCCAGAGATTGCTATATCATCTCCAGTATTGACTATTGTAGTAAATAGTTCTCCTTCGAGGATTCGAGAGAGACCCTTTAGAAACTTAGCCGCTCCGACCCCTCCGCCAAGGGCTGTAATCATTTTTAAACCTTCTTTAGGTTTTTATAATAGGACAATGAACTTAAGTTAGATTTATTTAATCCCCGTGCCCAATTTAGCTTGTAGATTATGGGAGGTAGGAGTAACTGTCAAGTTAAATACCCTTCCTATCATTGTTAACGAAAAATGGGGTCAGGCTTTGCTTATTTGATTATTGAATTTGTCATGATAATCTCTATTCTATGGTAAGGAAACCGAGGATTTATATACCTGGTGGTTTTTACCATGTAATTCTGAGAGGTAATGATGGACAAGATATCTTCTTCTCAGATCAGGATCGAAATTATTTCGAAAATTTGGTTCAAAATGGAATAGATCGATTCAAACACAGAATTCATGCATATTGCTGGATGAGCAATCATGTTCATATGTTAATTCAAGTATCTGAGGTATCTTTATCAAAAATAATCCAGAACTTATCCTTTCGCTATACAAATTACATAAATAAAAAGATTTCAAGAATAGGCCATCTGTTTCAAGGAAGATATAAGGCTATTTTGATTGATGAAGAAAGATATTTGCTAGAATTAGTAAGATATATACATCTTAATCCGGTGAGGGCTAAGATAAAGAAATTACCAGAAGATTATGAGTGGAGTGGGCATTTATGCTATTTAGGGAGAAAATCAAATAGATGGTTAACAATTGAATATGTATTATCTCAATTTTCGAAGAGGCAAAAAACAGCACGAAGAAAGTACGAGGAGTTCATTTTTGAGGGATTGGATGGCGTATACAGAAGGGAGTTTCATTATGGATCAGAAGAGGGAAGGATATTGGGAGACGATAGATTTATAGAACAAGTGTTAGGACAAGTGTATATGAGGTTAGAGAAGAAATACAAAGTAGAAGATATTATAGATTTAGTATGCAAAAAATTTAAAGTAAAGAGAGAAGAGTTAATTTCACTCAGCAGGCAGAGGGAATTATCGAGGGTTAGGGGTATTATAGCATTTATGGTGGCGGAATATGGGGATGGGTCTCTTAGTGAATATGCGAGAATAGTTAGGAGAGATTTATCAACATTAAGTATAGCAGTTAATCAGATTAGGAAGGAGTTGGAGACAGACATAGTGTTACAAAAACAATTGAGGGATATGACAAGGGGACTCGCTAGATAAATAATCAAATAACCAAAGCCTGACCCCTTACCTTTGTTTATGGTAGGGGCACGTTGCAACGTGCCCCTACATTTGAATGTTTCGCTTAAACCAGCAGAACGACGGACGGTTTTGATAAAGCAATAATTTCAGAAAAGGTTATCACCAAAGCGCTTACAACCTAGGCCAATCAGGTTAACATTCATAACTCCATTACCCTGCGCTATGTTTCCAGTAAGGTTACTCGGACAGTCAATCTGTATCCCGTCCTGACCGTTACCGCTGGTGGTGTTACCGCTAATGAGATTTTGAAAACCGAAACCATTAGTGGATATACCATCACGAGCGTTAAGGCTGGCGTTGTTGTTACTTATAAGATTATCTGAACCGACATCTATCCCGTCAAGGTCATTAGAGTAGGCGGTGTTACCGCTAATGATATTGGCCTCGGATGCTACTATACCGCTCCCTAAATTGTCAACAGCAATGTTATTTCTAACGGTACAACCACTATCTACACGAATACCTGCTGAAGTGTTATCCCTGGCACTTATATTCTCAACCAGGCAACTACGACCCCCGCTTAGGTTGATACCGAACGAAAACCCTTTGATCGTCCCGTTGCGGACTGTAATCCCTTGCGGGTCCAAAAGTGAGTTTGAGAATTTGATCCCAGCCGTTAACCCACCTCCCGCCGTCTTCTCTATCTGGAAGCCGTTCAGGTCTATCGTGACATTAGCGGCTCCCACCTCCAAACAGTTGCCTGAAGATGAAAGGTTTGCGGTGAGCATATATGAACCCGGAGCACCAGGATCATCAGCACAGGTGGCAATTAAGTTTTGGGCTGCCGACTCGATAGCATAGGCACCCAAGCTAAAAATCAGAATTACCAAATAAACAAAACATTTCATTCCTTTCATAGTGGTCCCTCCTTTAAGCTTTGTTTTCCAATGCTTTTTGTATTTGCATTGGTATAAAAATCGGTTGTTTTGAACCGTTTTTATGCAAAATAGACATTGTCATTATGTCAAGTTTTTGTATGAAATCTTTTTTCTGTAATCTCTTTTCTCATCCCGGCTCTTTTTACTTATTGCCCACCTTTTGTAGAAATGGTAATTTTTAGTTTCATGTCTCAAGAAACGATTAAGGGCGATTCTATTCCTTTAAGGGGAGAATTCACTCCTCCTGGGGACAAATCCATATCCCACAGAGCGGTTATTATAGGTTCCCTTGCAAAAGGAATGACTACTGTCAACGGTTTTCTCTCCTGTGGCGATACCCTATCTACTGTAAATGCTATGAGGCTGCTCGGAGTCCCGATTGAAATTCAGGGAAATAATGTCGAAATCAAGGGTAAAGGGCTTATTGAACTTAATGAGCCCGAGGATACAATTGATGCAGAAAACTCGGGAACCACGGCAAGACTACTTACGGGGTTACTAAGTGCGCAAAAATTCTTCAGCACGATCACCGGAGATAAATATTTGAGGGTTAGACCAATGGAGAGGGTTGTGAAACCCCTGACTCTAATGGGGGCAAGAATCTGGGGACGTGACGGAGGGAAAAGGCTCCCGCTAGCTATCCAAGGAACGAAGTTGTCAGGCATACGGTATGAGTTACCGGCACCAAGCGCTCAGGTAAAATCCGCTCTTCTTCTTGCAGGGCTTTATGCTCAAGGGGAGACTGAGGTAATTGAGCCAACACCTACGAGAGACCATACAGAAAGGATGCTTACTCATTGTGGGGTTCATATTGAGAGAAATAGCGCTTCCGTAAAAATCAGAAGCGGAGAAGATTTTAAAGGGGCTGAGATATCAGTCCCCGCCGACATCTCTTCAGCAGCCTTTTTCATAGTTGCCGCACTAATCAACCCCGGCTCTGAAATCCTAATTAAAAACGTAGGAATAAATCCAGATAGAATTGGCGCTATAGAAATATTAAGAAAAATGGATGGATTCATCGAAATTATTAATAAAAGGGATGAAAGCGGGGAACCTGTAGGAGACATATTGGTCAGGGCAAGCACATTAAAAGCCACTGAGATAAAAGGCGATATAATCCCCAAGGCAATAGACGAGCTTCCTGTAATCGCAGTGGCTGCATGCTTCGCTGAGGGTGAAACTATAATAACAGACGCAAAAGAACTAAGAGTAAAAGAGACTGACCGGATTAAGGCTATGACAACAGAGTTAAAAAAACTGGGAGCTGAGGTTGAAGAGTTAGATGATGGAATGGCAATCAGGGGAAAAGAAGACCTAATAGGTGGAGAATGCTCAAGCTGGGGAGACCATAGAGTTGCTATGGCTCTTGCTGTTGCTGGAACCCGTGCTAAGGGTACTACCGTGATTGAAGGGGGCGATTGCGTATCTGTATCTTTCCCCGGATTCTTTGATGTGATGAGAAGACTTAGGGGGTGAAAAAACTAGCCACAGAGGTCACAGAGTACAAAGAGAATAAAACTTTCCTCCCTGTGAACTCTGTGTTCTCCGTGGCTAAGTAATTCTGATGAAAAGAGGTATTATAATAACCGTTGATGGACCTTCGGGGGCAGGAAAGGGCACACTTGCTCGAGCCATAGCAAAAAGGCTTAGATATTCATATCTGGATACTGGGGCTATGTATAGAGCAATTGCACTATTAGTACATAGAAAGAATATTAATATTGATAACGAAAAAAGGCTATCAGAGATGCTGTTACAAACCCATATCTCTTTTGAAAGAGACCAAAATTCCAATCCGAGGGTATTTCTAAACAGGGAAGATGTGACAGAGGAAATCCGCACCCCAGAGATCTCCAAACTTTCTTCAGATGTTGCTACTAAAAAGGTAGTAAGGGACTATCTTAGGGGAATGCAAAGGAGAATTGCCCGAAAAGGTAACATCGTGGCCGAGGGAAGAGACATGGGAACCTATGTATTCCCTAACGCAGATTTTAAGTTCTACGTTGACGCTTCTTTGTCTGAACGTGCAAGAAGAAGGCGAATTCAACTAAAGGAAAGCGGGATTAAGGTAAGTATTGAGGAGGTAAAAAGCAATATAGAAGGAAGGGATAAACAAGATAAAGAACGCTTGGAGTCACCCTTGCATCCTGCTCCCGATGCAGTCATAATAGATACAACTAATCTTACAGTTGACACAGCGGTAGAAATGATAATGAAAACCATTATGGAGGGTCATAATCTTAGATGAGTAAAAAAATCATATTGGCTGAGACGGCTGGCGTGTGCTTTGGAGTGGAAAGGGCGTTAAAAAAATCTTATGAGGTTACAGATAAATCGGAAGAGGATGTATATTCATTTGGTCCCATAATCCATAATCCCCAGGTCGTAAGGCACCTTGAAGAAAAGGGTGTAAAGGTCATAGACAAATTTGAAGACGCCCCTAGTGGCACTGTGATGATTCGTGCCCATGGCGTACCTTTAGGAACACTCAGCGTAGCAAAAGAGAGAGGGCTTAATGTCGTTGACCTTACATGCCCGATTGTTAAGAAGCTTCAACACTCTGTGAAGAGACTCGCTGAGGAGGCATATTTTATAGTAATAGTTGGTGATAAAAACCATCCCGAAATTATTGGCGCCATAAGCTACGCAGATCCTGAAAACGTCATGGTAGTAGATAGTAAATCTGAATTAGAAGATCAGGTATTTTTGAAGAAAAGGGTTGGGATCGTCGCGCAAACTACTATTGCCTTTGACAGATTCCGTGAAGTGGTGGAAGAGTTTCTTCAAAGAAGTGTAGAAGAAATAAAGATTTTTAATACCATATGCGATGATATTTTTAACAAGCAACGTGAAGCCGTTGAGATTGCTAAATCAGTGGATGTGATGAT
Source organism: Candidatus Dadabacteria bacterium (assembly GCA_023250035.1). Classification (GTDB taxonomy): domain Bacteria; phylum Desulfobacterota_D; class UBA1144; order Nemesobacterales; family CSP1-2; genus CSP1-2. The sequence goes on along the minus strand of JAHFBK010000003.1, from coordinate 18,555 downwards.
TGTAATAGGCGGAAAGAACAGCTCAAATACAACAAAGATCGCAAAGCTCTGCCATGAGGTAAACCCAAACACCTATCAAATAGAAACGGCCGATGAGGTTCCTTCTTTAGGCCTAGACCTGAATGAAAAAACGATCGGGGTTACTGCAGGTGCTTCAACTCCGTCTTGGATCATTGAAGAAATACTCAATGGTCTCGAGAAGGCTTAGGATTATAGTTTGCAACGATAACTACCGGAGGCTATGCGGTTAAATATAACCAATTAAGAGATGCGTATGGAAGAAAAGAATTTTTCAGAGCTTCTTGAAGAAAGTCTTCGTATCCCAGATAGAGGGAAGATATTTAAAGGAAAAGTTGTACGTGTTGACGATGAAGAGGTATTTATTGATTTTGGTTTTAAGTCCGAGGGGATCGCACCTATAGTCGAATTTTATGGAAAGAATGGAGGCCTTAAGGTTAACGTTGGAGACGAGGTTGAGGTGATTCTTGAGAAATGGAGGGGCGAAGAGGGCCTTCCTACGCTGTCGAAAAGAAGAGCAGATCTTTTTAAGGAATCTGAAAGGTTAGAACAATTATTCGCTAGCGGAAAATTAGTCACTGGAAAAATCATTGAAAAGGTAAAAGGAGGTCTTATAGCAGATGTTGGGGATGATGTTGAAATACGTGCGTTTCTTCCTTCATCCCAGGTAGACCTTAAACCTCACGGTGATCTTGATCAATACATTGGGAAAATACTGGAAGCAAAGATTGTAAAACTATCAAACGAGGGGATGGTCCTATCAAGAAAAGCATACCTAGAGGAACAAAAGGAGATACAAAGAAAGAGGGCCCTTTCATCGCTAAAAGAGGGGAAAATCGTTTCATGCAAGGTTATAAAAATCGTCGACCGTGGAGTAATTGTTGACTTGGGTGGAGTTGAGGGATTCATACCAATAAGTGAGTTATCGTGGGGGAGGGTAAAACACCCGAGTGATATAGTACCGATAAATGAAGAAATAAAGGTTAGAGTATTAAGGATTGAAGAAAATGGAAAAATCTATCTCGGACTTAAACAGATAAAGCCTGACCCTTGGACTTTTACTGATATAAGATATAAGCCAGGGGTAAAGGTTAGGGGTAAGGTAGTTTCAACAACGGATTTTGGTGTGTTTGTTGAGCTTGAACCGGGTGTTGAAGGGTTAGTCCACGTCTCTGAAATAACATGGACTAAGAGGTTCAGACATCCAAAGGAGTTAGTACATGTTGGGAGTCGTGTAGAGGTGATTGTGATTGAGGTTGATGTTGAGAAAAGAAGAATCGCACTCAGCCTACGACGCATTGAGCCAAGCCCATGGGAATTATTCAAAGAAAGGAATCCATCTAGAACAAGAATAAAAGGGAAGATTAAAAATGTAATAGATAAAGGTATATTCGTTGAGGTTGAAGAGGATTTGGTAGGATTAGTTCACGCCTCCGATATTTCATGGAAAGGTAGAGTAAACCCACAGGATACGTTCACAGTCGGGGATACAGTAGACGTTTTTGTTATTGATGTCGATGTGAAGAACCAAAGGATCAAACTAGGAATCAAGCAACTAACAGAAGACCCGTGGGAGGATGCGCTTGAAAGTTACAAGCCTCAAGAAACCAACTTAAGTGGAAAGGTTATAGACATAAGAGAAGCTGGGATATTGGTTGGGCTTGAAAACGGGTTACAAGGATTTATAAGAGCCTCGGAATTCAGCCGAGAAGGGTCAAAGGAATTATCTAAACTCATTAAAGTAGGGGACGAGCTCACAGCCCTGGTAATAGGGCTTGATAAGGTGAAGCGTCAAGTTAATCTCAGCAAGAGGAGGTATGAAGAATGGCTAGAGAAAGAGAGGGTTTCTAGTTTTCTATCTTCTCAAGGAGATGGTTCTGTAAAGCTTGGAGACGTGTTGGGTGAAAAGTTAAAATCCATAATCAAGGAGGTATGAGGCAGAATATTGAGAGGCCTATTTACAATTATACTATTCCTTTTGTTTATATTATTTTCTTTTATAGTTGGAATCGGTGTTGGGTTGATAATCTCTCGAGAAGACGGTTTCCCAATTGGAGAAAGGGTTGCTATACTCGAAGTTCAAGGCGTAATACTTGATTCCCAGCCATATCTTGATAGCATCTCTAAGATCAAAAAGGATGATGGGATTAAGGCCATTGTTTTACGGATAGATTCTCCGGGCGGTGCAGTCGGTCCATCGCAAGAAATCTACAGCGAGATTTTAAAACTAAGAGAAAAGAAACCCGTAATAGCTACCTTAGGTTCAGTCGGTGCTTCAGGTGGGTATTATATCGCCTGCGCAGCTCAAAAAATCCTTGCAAATCCTGGAACAATTACAGGCAGTATAGGTGTAATCGCCCAATTTGTGAGCTACGAGCAGCTTCTTAAATGGGCTAAACTGGATGTTGAGGTAATAAAGAGTGGAGAGTTTAAGGATGTGGGTTCACCTTTTAAAAAGATGACTGAGACAGAAAAGCAATACATGCAACAACTAATTGACAATGTTTATTCTCAGTTTAAGCTTGCCGTCTCAAAGGCAAGAGGGATTGACTCTAAGGAGATGGATAAGATAGCTGATGGGAGAATATTTACCGGAGAGCAGGCTAAGAATCTAAAGCTTATTGATGAATTAGGCACCCTTAGCGATGCGGTCAATCTTGCAGGATCCTTGAGTGGAATAAAGGGCGAGCCTAATGTTTCTTATTACCCAAAGAAGAAAATGAATTTCCTTGATTTTATTCTTTCAAAGTTTGATACTAAGGTGCTTAGCGGTTTGCCATTAAAAGAGCGTTTTGGACTTTTCTATCTCATTGATATGTAGTATCTGGTGCGCAGTGTGCACCAGAGGGAAATAATAAGTATCTGGTGCTGAATTACCCGATGCGCAGTCTGCATCGGGAGGTAATAAACGGTTTGCACCAGAGGGAAATGATAAAAACAATATGCAAACAATCTGGGCTCCTTGGCGTATAGAATACCTGACCAAGGAAAGGGAAGATGGGTGTATCTTTTGCAAAAAACCTAAAGAAAAAAAGGACAGAAGAAACCTTATACTTTATCGAGGTAAAAGCGGATTTATTATCATGAACCGCTACCCTTATTCTAATGGTCACCTCATGGCTGTACCGTATAGACACATAAGGGAGCTTACACAACTGAATCAAAAAGAGAGATTAGAGCTAATGAATCTTACCACCAGGTGTGTGGAAATATTGAAGGATTTTAAAACTGAAGGGTTCAATATCGGAATGAATATCGGTAAAGCTGCCGGAGCTGGGATTGACGATCATGTTCATTTTCATGTCGTTCCCAGATGGAGCGGGGATACTAATTTTATGCCAGTTATCGGAAACATAAAAGTAATTCCTGAATACCTTGATCAGAGTTACTTTAAGCTTACCCAGCAAATAAAAACAACAAAGAGGTGAGAAATGAAATTTGCAAAGATAATTATCATAGCTCTTTTCTTTATACTTGCCCTCACTCTAATCATCCAAAATCAGGAGGTTTTTAGTACAAAATTTCCTCTCAAACTCGATCTTAAAGTTTATCAGATTGGTCCATATGAAACCTCTAATATAGTGCTTCTTGTATGCGCATTTTTGATTGGCGTGTTTTTTGCTATAGCATGGGGAGCGTTCTATGCAGTTTCCATAAGAAACCAAATTAAAGAGAGGGACAACAAAATAAAAGAGCTACAATCACAACGAGAAGACATTCAAATTCATGGCTTCCGTGAAACACAGAAAGAAGAAACATTTAATATTAATAAGTAAAACCTGTAACAACTAGATAACTAAAATTTACCAGAAGAATATCGCCATCTACATTAAAGCAAATCACTCTTTAATTAGTTCTATGCTCGAAACCAAACTCTAAAAAATCCCTATATAAATAAATTTCTTAAATTCGAAAATTACCTCTTGACAATTAAAGTAATATACTTTATTTTTATAATTAAAATTAATACGTGAGCTTAATTTAGGCATCATCCTCCATCCTCCTTTAATAGTGGGAATGTCCCTAACAAATGGGACATTCCCACTTAATTTTCATTACATAAATTTAATGGTTCCGATATAAAACTTAGAAACCCAAAAAGAACTGTAAACTCCCCATTAATTCTCAAAAATAAGAACAGAACGTATTTAAGCACAGAACAGAGCTGAACTAAGAATTTGAATCTCAAATATTAAAGGTTTTAGGTCCTTGTCTGTGTGTAAAAAAATGGATTTTTTGAATAAGTTAGTGATCGAAAATACACCCTATATTGAAGACCATAAAGATTCAATTTTATATTTGCAAGCACTAAGACATTCTTCTTGTATAAAATAGGAATTTTTCAATATCATAATTAGCAAATGCGTAGAGAAAAACTTAATATACCCGCTCTTTCCCGATTTTATTCATGATGATGATATTTACCATTATACGCAATTGCGAAATATTTTATTGACATACGCATTTATTCGTATATATTTTCCTTAAGTCTGTATTACTACAATAAGGATAAACATATGAACGAAGGGAATAATAATACTAAAGTAAAGGATTTCTCGGACGAGGTAAAAGGAATTACAGGATTAGTGAGAGAAAAATACCAAAACGTTTTAAAACATACATTGTTTAATATTGAAGAAAATCAAACAATTTTAGACAAGGCTGTTAAGGAACAACTAAATTCAAATTGGATTAAACCACTTCCGTAGAATAACTCTATGTAATGAGGGAGTTTAATCTCTACAATATAAATTAATCTAAGTTTAACAACCCCTTAAAAATTATTAGTTAGCCTAATACTAACAGATTGAACCTTTATGGAAATTAAGACCAAGTGTAACGATCGACGAAACGGAGGTGAAAAAAATGAAAGCAAGAGAAGAAGACATGATAATGAACATAAATGAGATTTTGATGGAAATTAAACGAATAAAGAAGGAAACTAAAAAATTCTCTTGGTTGCTGGGTGAAGAATTGACAGACCAGATAATTAAGGTTCTAGAAGAAAGAGAAGAACAGGTGCTTGAACATCTAATGTGGTCTGCTTAGTGTGATTATAGAGGGTGGCTTCATTATGAAGACCACTCTCTAAAGCTAGACCTTTTAATTAATACAAGAATAAAACTAATAGACTAAGGTAGAGGCGATTATCTGGATTTTAGGGAACGTATAATGTTAAGGAAATTTAGCGATCATATAACTTTTTACCTTTTCGGCTTCTTTAAGGTTTCTTTTTTTCTTTCGTTATTATTTCTATTCGCTATCTTTTTTGTAAAATCTGTGCATATCCACTATAAAGAAAGCCTGGCTTCTTTAAATGTGTTAAATAGTCCGGTATCAAGATTCAAAGAGCGCATATTTTTTTACTCAGAAATACAAGAGACAACAGCTAATCCAGAGTATTTGAGAGAAGAAATCGACATCTTTAGGTTTATTCTTAGATTTTCAAGTGTCATATCAACTTCCGATGCTATGAAACTTGCTAAACTCATTAGAGAGGAATCAGAAAATTATGGACTTAATCCCTTTCTAATCCTAGCCATGATTCAGATTGAAAGTGAATTCTCTCCAAAGGCAGTATCCCCTAAGGGGGCAATGGGACTCATGCAGATTATGCCCGAAACTGCAGAGTTTATAGCAGGAGAGCTAGGAGTTTCTATCGATGGAATGAAATCCCTTTACAACCCCTTTATTAATGTGAGGCTTGGTGTCTATTATCTTTCTATGTTAATTGATCGTTTTAAAAGCGTTGAGTGGGCACTTTGCGCTTATAACGCAGGACCTAGCTTCATAAACACAGCAAGTTTAGAAAGGGAGATTCCAGCCTATGTTAGAAAGGTGCTTAGATTTAAAGATATTCTAGAGTCTCAGAAGATTACAGAAGAACAGAGTTTATAACACCTGAACAACTCTATTGCTTATGTCAGCAAAATCCGAAGATTCTCAATTAGCTTTACCTGGCTTTTACGAGAAATTTTACCTATATGACCGAGTAAACGGCGATTATCAATGGCTCGAATCTGTTCCACCATAATATCAGACTGTTCCTTTAACCCGGCTTCGCCAATAGTGAGATGCACCCTTAGGAAACGTGACCTTGGTTGTACTTTTGTAGTTAAGAGACATACAACTGTTGATGGATGTAGTCCATTAAGAAGATCGGTCTGGACAACAACGACTTGACGAACCTTCCCAGGTTCCGCCCCCATCGTTCGACTGAGGCTCACGAATGTCCGCGGGTTGAGATCTGCAATGTAAATATGCCACTTTTTGATCTCCATAGCGATTTACTTATCCAATTCATCTTCGAGTAGTTCGAATGCCTCCAGGGTTTGGTGCCATTTTGGGGGTGCGATGGGCACCACTAAATCAAGAAGGAAATGGAGTCCATATATTCGATTGTTTAACTCCATGAAATTTGTGGGAGAAGATGTTCAATGTTTTATTGATTCGTGAAGAGCACGCACAGGCACTTGACAGAAACGCTCAGACTGATAAGATTATAATGTTTATATCAATCATAAGAATTGTATGATTCTATTACTAAAGTTTCTATACAAAGGAGGGGAAACAGTATGGCAAAGCGCATATCAGCCATGGACTTGAGAAAACGCCTTGGACAGATTATGAATGAAGTTACCATACGGGATGACGAGTACGTTATTGAACGGGATGGAAAACCAATGGCTGCCCTTATACCTCTCTGGAAGCTTAAACAACTTGAAGAAAGGAAAGAAACATTTTGGAAAAAGGTAAAAGGGTTCAGGAGAGAAGGAAAAAAGGTGCAGAAGAAAGAACTTGAGTCAGCCATATATGAAGCGGTAAAAGCGGCGAAGGGTTAATAACGCTACTCCTATGTCCAGGGTAGTTCTCGATGCCAATCAGTTTGTCAGCGCTATTCTTAATCCCGATGGGCCTCCCGCGAAAGTCCTCAACGCCTGGCGGGAGGGCCTTTTTGAATTAGTAGCCTCGCCTTCCATCATAGATGAGATACGGAAGGTACTCAATTACCCAAGACTTTCGAAGATCCATAAAAAGAGTCCTAAAGAAATTGACCTTTTCCTGGAAGATCTTGAAATCATTGCTTTTGTCGCACCCGAAAAGCTTTCCCTGTCTGTAGTGCTGGATGACCCCACAGATGATAAATATCTTGTAGCAGCCCTAGAGGGAGATGCAAAGTTTATCGTTACTGGGGATTCCGATCTTCTTAAGATTCGGGAATATGAAGGTGTTAAAATGGTTACAGCAAGAGCGTTTCTCAAAGAAATGGAACTAGCGAGAAGAAAGAAGTGAAATCTAAAATAATAATCATAAAGACACTTGTATTTTTTTAGATTAAATCTTCTTTCGCACACCTTTTAATCTTGTGGGTGATATGAAATGAGGGTTTTTATCAGTTTTTTCCTTAGAGAAGAGAGCACTATGGCTCTTTTATTTCGTGAACTTCAATAAGCCGGATGTAATGATAGCGAGCTTCAATTACACAGTAAAAACAACTATTAGGATTTTAAACTCGTTTCAGAGCCCAAATGAACCTTACTAATTAATAGTGGTGGAGATGACGGGAATCGAACCCGCGACCTCTGCCTTGCGAAAGCAGCGCTCTCCCAAGCTGAGCTACATCCCCACTATAACTTCAATAAATTGGCGAAACTCGAGATACTATAAATAGCATAACCAGTGAGATTTTCAAGATGACATGGGCATTACTGCGATTCATAACAGCCAATGTCATAGGCACCTCCCTGTGGACGGGATATGCCGTCCAAGTCGTCCATCACCCCCGCTAGAGATGTCCCTGCGTTAATCGCCGGTGAGCCGGTCTTCAGATGATAGTCATCATTGGTCGGATTGACGAACAGATCGTTCGGCATTGAGATTATCGAATGCAGGTCGTAGCCCAAAGCCTTCCATTGGGCGAGTGTGATGATCCTCTTTCCACCACTAGCGCTGAAGCGGTTTACCACCACGTTGTAGTCGCTCTCAAAACCGGACGCCGTGCTACTGTAAATCAAGACCGAGCCCTTGGTGGTGCTTGGCGTGTAGAGAATATTGTTCTTTATTTTGTTGCCGACCGGGTTTGGCCTACCCTTTCCTGATTTAGGAATGTTTATACACCAACGGGAGCTTGGGGCCATCACAATCGTGTTGTTGTAAACCTTGTTCCGGCTTGAACCTTCAGCCCCGTCAATCGCATATAGGGATATGCCGCTTGCGTGATTGTCATAAAGCAGGTTGTTCTGGACTATGCTGTCCGAGACGCCGTCCATATTGATACCCGATCCACCTCCGAGCCCGTTCTCCAAGATTATATTGTCCTCGATGATACCAAAGGAGATTATACCATCGCCGGGCTTGAACCGTATATCCCCATTCATGTGAATACCTGCGGCAAAATTGTGGTGAAGGTAATTGTCAACGATCGTAGGAAAATCTCCGCTATTGCTCTGGTAGATTCCGTGTTCGCCATTATATCCTGATTCGTTGTTCTGTATCAATGGGTGATAGGTGAAGGCAGTGAAAATGCCGGTGACAGCGCTGTCGTGTACATCGCAGTTCTGGACTGTAATGTGATCGGTATCCCGGAGGTCAATACCGTACTTGGGTGAATCAGCCACCTCAAAGCCATCAATTACCCAGTACTTCACTGTGGCATCGAAGTTCTCAAACTCAATGTTGCTAGAGTGGCGATTGAACGGACCAGGTGCATTTACAAGTACATTACCACCATCTTCAGCCTTGATTGTCTTTACCGCGCCTGGTAGGCCCGAGTTTTCAGCCCGAAATCCAACGTAGGTCCCCGTTTTGACTAATATGGTATCGCCGGGAGCGATGGTATCTACAGCGTGTTGGAGTGTAGCCCACGGTTGTGTAGTAGAGGTGCCAGGGTTACTGTCATCGCCACCAGAGGCTGGGGTTGCCACATAATAGGTGTTTGCGATTGCGCTACCGCATAAGCATATAATAGTAGCTAACGTAAGAACTATAGAGTAAAACCTCTTCATGCCTTATCCTCCTTTGTATCTCCTCTAATTTTTGCAAGTGCTATTACACTTTTTATTTCCCATCCACATTGGTGAAATGTTATATTTCTTATTCCCGTTTTAGCTTGTAAATAGAGATCTATCGCAATTGTTAGATGCAATAAATGTAGTATCTAGAAATCAGAGCATATTAATGAAGCTATGTTTATTTTGATGCTTTTACCGCTCGGTTTGATGACCAGCGCTCTAGTTTTGAAATCTCTTCTCGCATAGTTGTGGATAGGGGAACGATTAAAGACGCCGCTATTATTAACTCCCTTTCATCTAGCTCCTTTCCCATAGAAAATGATTCATAGAGCGCTGATACAACAGCCTGTTCAATTTCAGCACCACTAAGCCCATCCGTATTCTTGGCAAGCGAGTCTAAATCAAAGGAGTCTGGATTTCTTCCACGGTGAAGAAGATGAATTCTGAATATCTCCTTTCTTTCTTTGTGAGATGGAAGTGGGACGAAAAATATCTCGTCAAATCTTCCCTTTCTCAAGATCTCGGGAGGAAGCAAGTCTATCTGGTTTGCAGTAGCAGTTATAAAGACTGCATGCTCCCTTTCCTGCATCCAGGTAAGAAAATAACCAAATATCCTTGATGCCGGGCTGTCGCTCGCCTTCTCACCGCTTCTTGTTATCCCGGCCTCTATCTCGTCAATCCACAGAACACAGGGCGCAATCGCCTCAACTGTCTTTATAGACCTTCGAAAAGCCTCCTCGGGACTACCAAAAGCACCACTGTAAACTTGATTTAAATCGAGTCTCAGTAGTGGAAGGTCCCATGCCGTAGCCACTGCTTTAGCACAAAGGCTCTTCCCACAACCGCTAATACCCATTAGTAGAACCCCCTTTGGCATGTCAAGCCCGAACCTTTTGGCTTCACTAGAAAAGGCTAGAGCCCTTGTTTGAAGCCACTCTTTGAGGTTTTCAAGCCCTCCGATATCATCTAAACCAATACGGGCCCTTACAAACTCAATTGTTCCGGATTTCCTTACAAGCTGAGCCTTTTCTTCCAAAATCGCTTCAATTGACTCTTCACCCACGCTTTCCCTTCCGGCAAGAATTTTTGTTAGGGCAAGCTCCATCTCCGTTGATCCAAACCCGAGCATTGCCCGGAGACATTTTTCTCTAATTGTTGGGTTAAGAGAGCCTCGAATCTTCTCAAAGTCTTTATTGGAATTTATTACAAGGTCAAAAATCTTTCCAGCCTCATCTACATCCGGAAGGCCGATGTCAATTACTGTTACCTCTTTTTCAAGCTCATTAGGAAGAATTAAAGAAGGAGAAAGTATGAAGAGGGTTTTGTAGCTAGTTCTGAGAGCCCTATAAACTTCCCTGAGCTTTCTAATTAATCTGGGATCGTTAAGAAAGAAATGGAGGTCTTTAAAGAGATAAAATCCTATCTCTTCTTCTCTTGTAATCCGGTCTAAAGCCTGGATCAGATCATTCGTATTTTCTATTTCAATTCCGTTGCTTCTTAACCCGCTTATACAGGACCACGTATAAAACTTAATAGGGGTTGTAAAAAGCCTCGCTCCAAGAAGCGATAACATCCTCTCAACTCTATCTTCCTCCCATGATACAAGATAGAGAATAGGGTATCTTGCAGCAATGTATCTTTTAATTGTTTCTGTGGGGAAAGGCATTTTCGTAGCTCTGGGTTCGCAACTTGTGGTTCGTGTTTGTGATTCGTGACCTCGTCATGAGCCTGTCCTGAGTTAGCCGAAGGGCTCAGTCAAACGATTCGATACAAGCTTTACGATACACAATCCACGATACACGAACCTCTAACTCTAAACCCCTTTAGTAGAGGCTAGTTTTGGGTGCTCTTTTCTCCAGCGGAGTTTATTGAGTGCATTTATAAAGGCTTTTGCACTTGCGACTATAATATCAGTGCTTGCTCCCTGTCCTTGAGAAACAACACCATCCTCCTCTATTCTCACTGTAACTTCGCCCTGCGCATCGGTGCCGCCTGTGATTGCGGCTACTATGTAATGTTCTAGGTTTGGACTTATTCCTGTTGCTTTAGAGATTGCCTTATATGCTGCATCAACAGGACCATCACCGTATTCAGAGACAGTTACCTCTTCATCATCTATCAAAAGTTTTACGGTCGCAACAGGTCGCATATCAGTGCCACTTGCAAAATTTGCAGAAATAATCCTGTAGAAATTAGACGAGCGGATAAACTCATCACTAATTAATGCTTCTATATCCTCATCAAATACATATTTCTTCTTATCAGCTAATTCCTTAAACCTTTGAAACACACGCTGAAAATCGCTCTCACTAAGAAAATACCCAAATTCCTCAAGACGGCGTTTAAAACCGTGTCTCCCGGAGTGCTTCCCAAGGATTATTTTATTCGATGGAATCCCAACCTCTTCTGGTGTCATAATTTCGTATGTTATTCTTTCTTTGAGAACGCCATCTTGATGAATGCCAGCCTCATGTGCGAAGGCGTTTGCACCTACTATCGCCTTATTTGGCTGAACATTAACCCCGGTAACATGAGCTACAAGCCTGCTTGTCGGATAAATCTGTTCAGTAACAATCCTAGTTTTAAAGGGGTTACGGTCATGGCGTACCTTAAGAGCCATCACGATCTCTTCAAGTGATGCGTTCCCCGCCCTTTCTCCAAGGCCATTAATAGTGCATTCAACCTGCCTCGCACCCTCCTTAATTGCAGCAATAGAGTTTGCTACAGCCAGTCCTAAGTCGTTATGACAATGCACACTGAGTATTACTTTATCAAGACTTTCTACCTTCTCTTTCAAGGTTCTTATGATATAGGAAAATTCCTCAGGCACTGTGTATCCAACTGTGTCCGGGATGTTAATCGTTGTAGCTCCAGCCTTTATAGCAATATCTACGGCCTTGCATAAGTAGTCAAGGTCTGTCCTTGTTGCATCCTCACATGAAAACTCGACATTTTCGGTATAGCGCTTTGCATGTTTGACTGCCGCACTTATGATTTCTAATACCTCATCCCTCGTTTTACCAAGCTTATGTTTCAAGTGAATATTAGAGGTTGCGATAAATGTATGGATCCTCGGGCTTTCAGCTCCTTTTACTGCCTCCCAACCCCTATCTATATCGTTAAAGTTAGCCCTGCAAAGCCCTGCAATTTCACATGATCTAATGCTCTCCGAAATGAGCTTTACTGATTGAAAATCCCCTTCAGACGAAGCTGGAAAACCAGCCTCGATAACATCCACCCCTAATTTTTCAAGCTGATATGCTACTCTAAGCTTTTCCTCAGCCGTCATACCGCAGCCAGGCGCTTGCTCCCCGTCTCTAAGGGTTGTATCAAATATCTTTACTAATCCAGTATCCATTTAACAAGCCTCCATACATTAAAACCAGATTAAAAGTTTAATTATTATAGAAGGGATTGTCAATTAAATTAATCACCCACTCCTAACCTATCTAATTCACTCAAGTGCCTTTTTCATGACGCCAGCCGGAGCGTCTTTACCTGTCCATATCTCAAAGCTTTCTACCCCCTGATAGAGAAGCATGCTCAATCCCCCAGATGCCTTGTGTCCTAATTCCTTCGCAGTTTTGATGAGATTTGTCTCACGGGGATCATAAACTAGATCATAGATCACCGCTTCTTTTGGAAGGTGCTCTAATGGTATTTCAACTGAATCAACCCCTTTCATTCCTGCTGATGTAGCATTCACAAGAAGATTAGTTTTACCTAGAATATTTTTTATCTCGTCTTTATCATCGAGAGAAACAGCTTGTATAAAGATATCTTTAAAACCCTTTTTAAACTCCGAGGCCAATCTCTTTGCCTTATCCAAGGTCCTATTAATCACGTAAACCTGGTATGCCTCGTTCATGCAAAGAGATGTAAGAACGGCACGCGCTGCACCACCTGCCCCTATCAGAGCTGCACTTAGCCCCTTTGGATGAAAACCTAAATCCTCCTTTATCGCTCTTAGAAAACCGCTGACATCTGTGTTATATCCTATGAGTTTTCCATCCACGTTTTTTACAGTGTTTACCGCGCCAGTAAGACTTGCTTCAGGGGAAATTTCATCCAGAAAAAAAATAATGCTCTCTTTGTGAGGAATCGTAATATTTACTCCAGAAATACACATAGACCTTATAGCGCGAGCAGCTATCTCGAAATCCTTTGGGTGGACATCAAAAGCGAGATAAACACAGTCGAGTCGTAGTGATTGAAAAGCAGCATTATGCATTTGGGGAGATAGACTATGGTTTACTGGATGACCAAATATCCCATAAACCTTAGTGGTTGCTTTTATAATCAAAGCGGCTCCCCTTCATTGTTATAGATACACTCAAATCAAAAATCGCTTAAATAAGTTCAGAAAAGATCTCTTTAGTTCTTTTTACATCCCTCGATATCTGTTCAACAAGCGCATCAATGCTTTCAAATCTTCTCTCGTCCCTTAATTTATCTACAAACTCAATTCTAATAGGTTTTCCATAGACGTCATCCTTAAAATCAATTATGTGGGTTTCCACCAGTAGCCGATTGTCGCCAAAAGTAGGACGAACGCCTACATTTGTAATACTTTCAAACCTTTCGCCACCTAAATGTGCCCATGTAACATATACTCCTCTTTTTGGGAGCATTTCCCAGTCTGTATCAATGTTAGCAGTTGGAAATCCTAACTTTCTTCCTCTCCTTTCTCCTTCTTTAACTGTACCTTCTATTGAAAATGAATAGCCAAGAAACCTTGCCGCTTTCCTTACCATGCCTTCTTCGATCAGTTTTCTTATAGTAGTGCTGCTTATAATCTCACCGTCCAATAAAGCAGGCTCAACCCTTCTAATCTCAAAGTTATAAGTTTTTCCCATGGCTTCAAGAAGATTAATGTTCCCCTCCCTATTTCTTCCAAAGAAGAAATCCGGACCGACAAATATAGTTCTAATGCCAAGTCTTCCAACTAGCATATCTCTAACAAAATCCGCGGCCTGAACAGATGCAAATTCTTTTGTGAAACTGTAGCACACAGTAACATCCACACCCTCTTTCTCAAGAAGCCTAAACCTTTCTTTGAGCGGAACTATAAGTGGAATATCAATCCCGCGTAGCACCTTTTGCGGATGGGGATGGAAGGTTATCACACAAGAACTAATACCCTTTTCTCTAGCATCTTTTCTCAGAGAACTAATAATTCTTCTGTGTCCGATGTGAACTCCATCAAAAATTCCAATTGTTGCAGAGGTAGAAAATTTAAGGGGTACTTCTGGGTCGAAGATCACTTTCATGTCTTAAGCTTCTTAAACCCTTCAATTGCCTTTTCCTCACCAAGAATAAAAAGGACGTCACCCTCGATAACCATGTCATCAGGGCGTGGAACCATCGAAATCTCTTTACCGTCTGGTTTTTTTCTCTTTATCCAGACAACTGTCAATCCGTATTTTGATCTTATCCCCGCATCTTTGAGCGTTTTATTCCATAGTTCTTTCGGGCACATCATTTCAACTAATGTGTATCCCTCATGAAGATTAATTTGCTCAAATACATGTGGAGTGCTCAATCTTTCTGCAAGTCTTAGGGCAGCTTCCTTTTCAGGGGATATGATTTCAGTAGCACCAATTGTTTCGACTATCCTTGCATGATCAGGAGATATTGCCTTCACGATTATATTTTTTATCCCCATATCCCTCAGATGAAGGGTAGCAAGCACACTTGCATCAATTCTATCTTCTCCGAGGCTTATCACTGCTGTATCTATTGTTCCGAGACCAAGTTGCTCTAAAGTTTCTCTCTGAGTGGCATCAGCTACAACGGCTTCAGATACATAATCTTTGGCTTCTATTATCTTCTTATCGTTAAGATCAATAGCTATTACTTCCTGCCCCCTTTCAAAAAGCCTTCTGGCTAAGTTTGAGCCAAAATTTCCAAGCCCAACAACTAGAAACTTACCCTTTTTCATCCAACCATCACTCTCTCTTCTGCATATTTATAATGAAGGGCTTTTTCACCACCAACAGCCAAAGCAAGAGCAAGGGGGCCAACTCTACCAATAAACTTAGTGAATATTACCACAATTTTGCCGAAAGTTGAAAGCTCTGCTGTATTTCCGACCGATAGACCTACTGTCCCAAAAGCAGAGACAGTTTCAAAAAGCGCATCCATAAAAGTGCCAGGCATTTTAGTGTAAGGGTTTCCCCAACCCTCTGAAGCTGTTAGTAATAGGGACATTAAAATTACTACCAATAAACTTGCCGTTACCACAGTAAGAGCTTTCGACACAATATCCTTGGGAATGGTTCTCTTAAAAAGAAAAACCTCGTCTCTTCCCAAAGAACGATTCTTTGCCAAAGCTAGCATTACAGCTAATGTTGAAGTCTTTACTCCGCCGCCACATGAACCGGGGGATGTTCCGATAAACATTAAAATTATCAGGACTAAAAGTGTGGAACTTGATAGCAACGTAAGGTCAACAGTGTTAAACCCCGCTGTTCTCGCACTAGCAGACTGAAAAAGCGAAGTAAGTACTTTCTCTTTTATTGGCATACCTACTAGAGCGTTATTCCACTCAAATACGAGTACTGCAAACGTTCCAGCTATAAGTAGAAAAGCAGAGACCAGAAGCACAATCCTCGAGTGAAGTGAGATTTGTGGAATTTTTTTAAGAATGTATAGCCTGAGGTCACGCACTGTGAGAAACCCTATTCCACCCATTATGATAAGCCAGACAAGAACCAGATTAACCCCGACGCTTCCTCTATAACCTGTAAAGCTATCCCGATAAAACGAAAATCCGGCATTACAGAAGGCAGCTACAGCATGAAAGAGTGCAGTAAAAAAACCATCATGCGGAATAAATATAAAAAGAAATATCGCACCAAGTAATTCGGTCAATAATGTAAATATAACGATTTCATACAATAGATGCCTAAAGTTTACCACTCCAAAGTGGGCAAAAGAGTCACGTATCATTGCTCTATCCTTTAGGCTAATTCGTCCAGTAAGTACAGAAGTAAATACGACTCCATAGGTAGTTATTCCCAGGCCACCCAATTGTACTAAAAGAAGAATTACCAGTTTTCCAAAATCTGTAAATGTAGTCCCAGTATCAACAACAACAAGCCCTGTGACGCACACTGCGGACGTAGCGGTAAAAACCGCATCTATGAACGATACATCTTCATGAGTAGCTATTGGAATCTCTAGGAGAAGCCCTCCTGCAATACACGCAGCCGCAAACGTAAGAATAATAAGCTGCGTAGGGTTTAGTTCTTTTGGTTGGTCTTGTGGTCTAGACATATTTCAGGTTGGAGAAATATTATCCACTCAAAAATAAAAGGTGCAAAGGCCTAATTTTAATCTAGCTGTTGGAGCAAAATGAAGAATAAATAATAAGCGGATCAGCTAATCTCGCTTCCTTTTAACCTCTAAGGGTTTTTTGTTCGCATTCTAAGCTGAAAGAGTTTTAAAACCCCTGCGACTATCAATCCAAAGGACATGAGCTGAGCTAGAGAAACTCCGGGGATAAAGCTTGGTGTTGTATTTCTCACAAACTCTACAAGAAACCTTTCTAGCCCCATTAGTATGAAAACAATTGCAGTAAGCCATCCAATAGGCTTATTACATT
Source organism: Candidatus Dadabacteria bacterium (assembly GCA_023250035.1). Taxonomy (GTDB): domain Bacteria; phylum Desulfobacterota_D; class UBA1144; order Nemesobacterales; family CSP1-2; genus CSP1-2. Next base: position 1,920 of record JAHFBK010000003.1, on the reverse strand, counting down.
TGCGAATCTTCCACGCAAACACAAATATTCCCGCTGCCACCAGCATTTCATAGATCTGAGCAGGATGCACCATTTCATTTGTTGGAGGGGCACCCTTAGGAAAGGAAATAGCCCAGGGTAGATTAGAAGGGATTCCATAGTCATCCCCAACCAGAAAGCAGCCAATCTTTGCAATAGCGTAGCCGATAACAAGGGCAGGAGCCATTGCATCCGCGGCTAGCCAGAAGTTTACCTTCTTCGCCCACACAACAACTAAAATCAAAAAAACTGCTCCCAGAAAACCCCCTAAAAATGTAAGCCCGGAAGAAAGATACCTGATAGGATCCCCAATAAATTCAAGGAAGGTTACATTCTCCATGAGAAAAAGAATCTTTGCCCCTACAATTCCACCAATAACATTAGCAACGAGAAGCAGATCTAGAAGATCCTCACTTAAGCCCCTTCTTTTAAACTCACCTTTACAAAGGATATAAGCTACAAGGAAAGCGATAACAAATATTACTGGATAGGGAGAGATCGCAAAATCTCCAATTCTAAAAAGTACTGGGTACACTCTAAAGCTCCTGGCCTCGTTATCGAGTTTTCTAAATGGGCTTATGTCAACAAGGTTTCAATATAGCTAAAATAAAAATATGAGGTGATTAATCCCAATTTTTCATTCCCTGACATCAGTCACCCTTTGACTTTAAGTTTTGGATTTTTTCTTTCATGCGCTCTAAGCTGTAAGAGTTTTAAAACTCCTGCAACGATTAATCCAAGTGCCATAAGTTGAGCTAAAGAAATGCCGGGTATGAAACTTGGGTGTGTATTTCTTAAAAATTCTACAAGAAACCTCTCTGCCCCTGCCAATAAGAAAACAATCGCTGTGAGATTGCCGATTGGCATATCTTTTTTTCGAATCTTCCATATATAAACAAATATCCCGAATGTTATTAGTGCTTCATAGATTTGAGTAGGGTGAACCATATCATGTGTTGGAGGATAGCCTTTAGGAAAAGCCATGGCCCAAGGCAAATTAGAAGGTATTCCATAGTCATCTCCAACTAGAAAGCAGCCAACCCTCGCAATAGCATAAATCATAACTGTAGGAGCCATTGCATCAGTAACTAGCCAAAAGTTTACCTTTTTTAATCTTACAATAACATAAACAAGTATAACGGCGCCCACAAAACCACCCAGGCCCGTGAACCCTGATGATAGATACCTTACAGGATCAGCCATTAGATCCTCTAAGCTTACCTCTTCTATCAGAGAAAGTATCTTTGACCCTACAATACCACCGATCACACAGGCAGCAAAAACAAGATCAAGAAGGCCCTCACTGAGTCCTTTTCTCTTAAACTCTCCTATACAGAGTACATAAGCTACCAGGAAACCAATTATCAACATTACTACATAGGAAGAGATTGCAATATCACCTATTCTAAAAAGCACTGGGTACACTCTAATTTGCTCCTGGTCTTTTTATAGAGAGATGTTAATAAGGCTTAGTTAAATTAACACGGCTCAAATACATCTGCAACTAAGATAAGAAATTAACAAAATAAATTGAGTCATAACTAAGACAGAGGATATTTTCTAGATGATGTTTACTTTTTAGATTTCTCTATTAAAATTTTTGCCCATCATTGGCTTTTATAAGTAAAGTTGAGAAGGAGGTAATTTATTGTGAACAAAACCACACAAGTCATCACGGAACTAAGGTTCCCAAAAATCCATTTGGCAGGAGGAAATATCATGTTTAGACATATAACAAAATTTATGGTAGTCACCTTCATTCTCTTGATTACGTCATTAGTATCAGCTCAGGAAAAAATCCCTTCAGGAACAATTGAGATTGACGAAACACAACTTGGATTTATTATAGGCGGCGATGTAGGCAAGGGAATATTACACTACAAAGGAGTGGACTTCTACTTT
>JAHFBK010000168.1 GCA_023250035.1 Candidatus Dadabacteria bacterium | reverse complement strand
TCACAAAGAAGTCACGAACCACCAGTCACAAACCACGAAAATCTGAAATCAGTTCAATAACCCCTCTTCTTACCATCATAATCCCGATGGCAGCGAGTAGGATGTGCATTACCTTTGCGAAACCCCTGGCTCCACCTTCTCCAAGCACTGAGAATATGATATCGGCTTTTATAAGAGCCGCCCCTAAGATTATGAGATTCAATCCGAAAGAAATGAGGGTTGGAACATACCCATGATTATCCACAAGTATAATAAGAGTTGTTAGCACAGCAGGCCCAACGATAATAGGTGTTCCAATAGGAAAGATACCAAGAGAACTAATTGCCTTTCTGTTAACTTCAGGGTTTATATCTTTAACCAAGTTCAAGATGGATATTGAAAATAGAAGTAAACCACCCGCTATTGCAAAATCAGCAACACTTATTCCTAAAACCTGAAAAATAACCTTCCCTCCAAAAACAAATACAACCCCAAGAACACATGCAGTCAGAACCGAATCCTTTACTACCTTTCTTTTTTCACGATGGTTCAGTTCTCCTGTTAGAGTAAGGTACAAAGGGACAACACCTATAGGATCCATAGCAACGAAAAGGGGGATAAAACTAAGAATCAAAGATTCTTTCATTTACGAGGTGGGTTTATCTTTGTGTAACCGGGAGGATAAATCACCTTTACATTTTCTCCCGCAATCTCTCTAAGTGCTAGAACAACAGATTTGTTATCAGTTTCTTCAGAAAGAGGCTTTGCCCCCTTTACAATCTGCTTAGCCCTTTTCATCGCCGCTACTGCAAGGGCAAATCTGTTTTCTACCTTTTCTAGACAATCTTCTATAGTTATTCTTGCCATGGTTATTCACTCCTCAGATTAAGAAAGTTAATGATAAAATATAAGCTAAATAAAGGAAATAGTAAAGAGAATAAGACTCAGTTAGTATTTTACATAGTGTGCTGTAAACGATCCATAATTTATTTTGTCATTGCTTGAAACAAACACCTTGCCTGCGAGGAGTGAAACCGATGGATGAATATGTTCGCAATAATAATTATGGAAAGTTATGCAGCTAACTATAATTGTGGAGGGATAGGAATGAACATCAAAGACATAAGGTTCGATGAAAAAGGGTATGTGCCGGTTATTATTCAAGATGCTGAAAATGGACAAGTTTTAATGTTCGCTTATGCAAATCAAGATGCGCTTGAAAAAACCATAAAAACGAAAAAAACCCACTTTTGGAGTAGATCAAGAAAAAAGCTTTGGGAAAAGGGCGAAGAATCAGGAAACGTTCAGGAAGTAAAAGACGTTTTTCTAGACTGTGACAAAGATACTATACTAGTTCTTGTTAATCAAACGGGCGTTGCCTGCCACACCGGTAAAAGGAGTTGTTTTTTTGATAATATTTATGGAAAAGAAGCTAGTGCCCCATCATTTGGACCCATAAGAACTGGCAAAACTTTAGAGGAGGTGTATCAAGTTATTGAAGATAGAAAGCGAAACCCTCGAGAAGGCTCTTATGTAAGCGGACTCTTTAAAAAGGGACTAGATACCATACTCAAGAAAGTTGGAGAGGAAGCTAGTGAAACCATAATAGCAGGGAAGAATAAAAGTAAAGAAGAGGTTATTTATGAAATAGCGGACTTATGGTTTCATTCAACGGTAATGCTTGTTCACTTTGGAATAAAACTTGAAGATATATATCAAGAGCTCGGAAAGAGGTTTGGAAAATCAAAAGTATCGTATAGGCGTGGTTTGTGACTCGTGATTAGTGGTTCGTGGTTAATGATTCAGTGCACGATTCACGAGCCGCGATTCACATGTCACGATGGTTATCTATTTTTCTTTGGTCTATCCTTCTCTTCGATGTAATCACCAATCATTGTTTTTGACCTTACTTCAGGTGGCAAATTTGAAAGATCAGGCTTAGGCATGTTAGTAGATAAGTCTGCAACCACCGCAAAGGAAGAAAAAAGTCGCTCCCATTTCTTTGATTTGCATTTTGGACATTTGAGCTTCTTCTCTTCGTCCTTTTGGTAAATTATCTCAGAGAATTTGTGCTTACACTTTAAACACTCATATTCATATAAAGGCATTCTAATTTCTCCCTATCTTTGGAAATATTGATTCAAATAATCGTATCCAACCCACGAACTTGCGATTTCTTCATCCTTTTTTTTCTTATAATCAAAATGGTATGCAAGCTCATCACCAGGACGCGGTGCCCTTTTATTTTTGTCATCAAAAATCGCTTTGAATGTTGAGTAAACCCTACGAACTTTATCGCCTTTATGACACAATGGGCATTTTAAGTTTTTTTCTTCCTCTTTGTCATATATCAGCTCGCTGAATTTAAAATTTCTTAATTCAATAGAGAGAATTTTATTATTCTTTAGCTCATAACTAAATCTTCTAATATTATATTTATTATATTTTCCCTTCTCACCCAATGCGAACATTAGCTTACTCCTTTTGTCATCATAAACCTCGACGTAACAAAATTTCGGGTTTTTTTTCATTATCTTTGTTGCATTGGATTTATTAAGCTTCTCAACTAAAGTAGATATATCTGAATTATATTCATCTATACAGCTATCGCATTCATATTCAAAAACAGGCATAGTTTTTTCCTCCTAATTTACACCTTTAGAATATTAACAAAAAATTCTTAGTTTTTCCAGTTTCGTTTTAGCAATAAAGTGCATCTGCAATGACTACCACTAAGAGTCATATCCTTGCTAAATCAAAAATATCATTATGGATGCAAGTTAAACATTACGTCTCTGCTATAGGATTTGAAAAAATTGAGAGCCATATTAGGACGATAGGCAGGGTTTTCTAACCCTGCCTGATGGGACAGCAATGTTGCATAGACGGGACTGGAAAGTCCCATCTTCGGTGTATTAAACCTCCATCCATGATAGGCGGTGTTTTCCGACACCGCCTCCAAATGCGGGATGTTACCACCATGCATTTTGAAAATTTGACAAAGACTGGCATGGGATAATACTAATTTCACACTTGCTTTCAAGGAGGAAGTCCCGTGACAAATGTCAAGGAACTGATAATTGAAGAAAAGGATTCAATCTGCACTATCACTATAAATAGGCCTGAAAAACGGAATTCCCTAACACCAGAAATTCTTCTTGATATCGGTTCAGAATTAAAAAGAATAGCAACCGAAGAGAAAACAAGATGCCTAGTAATTCGGGGCTCAGGGGATAAGGCCTTTTGTTCAGGATACGATATAGCAGCAATCGGAAAAATAAAAGACGATATGATGAGGGACTATAGAGGTGACCATCCGCTTATCATAGCATCAAAGGCTATAGAAAACTTTCCTTGTCCTGTGATCGCTATGATAAACGGTCACGCCTTTGGCGCAGGACTTGAGATAGCCTTAACCTGCGATATTAGAATATCTGTTGATAATGCCCTCTTCGGGATGCCGCCTGCAAAGCTTGGAGTCATTTATCCATATTCAGGGGTAAGAAGATTCCTTAATCTTATCGGCATTGGATATACAAAAGAGATTTTCCTGGTAGGAAGAAATATTGACGCACGAACTGCTCAAAAAATAGGACTTGTAAACCATGTTCTACCAAAATCAGAATTAGAAGAGTTCACATATAAACTCGCCTATGGAATTTGTGAAAATGCACCGCTCTCAATCAGAACCTTGAAAGAGATGATAAACGCCTGGCAAAGAAACCAATCATTAAGCCCTCACGATGAAGAAACAATTAAAGAGATGATCTTAAGGGTACAAGAAAGTGAAGATTATAAAGAGGGTCAAAGGGCCTTTTCAGAGAAGAGAAAGCCAAAGTTTCAAGGGAGATAAAGATAAGGAGTCAGAAGTCAGAATCCAGAAGTCAGAAGTTTGTTGGGAGTATGCTAGTTGGAGAGAGTAGCAGCAAAAACATTTGAGGACTTAGTAGTTTGGAAGAAGGCGCATGAATTTGTGCTTGCAATGTATCGGCACACAGCATCCTTTCCAAAGCATGAAATTTATGGACTTACCATTCAAATGCGCCGAGCTGCGATCTCTATCCCAGCTAACATTGCAGAGGGGTTTAAGAAAAGAAGCAAATTAGATAAAGCCCGATTCATGAACATCGCTCAGGGTTCTATTGAAGAGTGCCGTTATTATCTAATTTTATCAAAAGATTTGGGCTATGTAGATACCAGAGGATTGATGGATGCCTTGGAAGAAGTCAGTCGTCTTTTGGAATCTTACACAAAATCTATTCTGGCTTCTGTCTCCTGACTTCTGAATTCAAAGCCTACCTCCAAACTTCTCCCAGTGAAACACTTCTTTGGGTGATTTTCTAACCTTTTTTCTTTTTACAGTAAATACCTCGGGATATCCAAATGGGAGAATTGTAAGAATGTGAAGATTTTTGG
>JAHFBK010000063.1 GCA_023250035.1 Candidatus Dadabacteria bacterium | reverse complement strand
ATTTAAAGCTGAGGTGACGAAAGGTTCTGGTGATTTAGGCGTAGACGTTATCGCACAAAAGAATGAGCTTAAATATGCCGTTCAAGTCAAGCGATACAACGAGCCCGTTTCGAGGCGTGCTGTTAGTGATGCAGTGGCAGGGAAATATCACTATGGTTGCAACAAAGCTATGGTAGTTACTACTAGCCATTTCACTGAGGGGGCAAAAGAGTTGGCTCAGTCAACGGAATGTAAACTGGTTGACAGGGATACTCTTGCTGAGTGGATTCTTGATTTTCAAAACTCTAACAAAAATATAAGTTAGCAATGATTTGCGGTTTCTTTCATTCATCCAATCGCCTTTGGAAGTTCACAAATAAAAAGCATGGAGAGATTGAACAAAATGTCAAAATTAGAACAATCACAAAGTTATTTGAGAAGAGCCTATAATAAATTAGATGAAGCAAAAAGCCAATTACAAAAATTTAATTATGCTGAAAGCGTTTCATCATCACAAGAATGCATAGAGCTGTCAATCAAAGCCGCATTTTTAATTTTAGGTGAAGATTTTCCCAAAACACATGAATTTAAAGAACAAGACTTCATAAAATTATTGAGTAGAATTCCAAAAGAACTACAATTTTATAATTTTCCAAGATTATACTTACTATCCGAGTTCTGGTCTAAGTTTTACATAGTTGCTAAATATGGTTTAGAGAAATTTGAAATAGGGGCAGATAAATTGTTTAAAGATAAAGAAGCAAATTTAGCACTGGAACATGCTAAAGAAAGTTATTTGGCAAGTGATGCTTTATTACAAAATAAATTAATGAAACAATCATAATTTACTTTAGATTTCCTTCGTGTTTCCTTTATATGTCTGACTTTATTTTAGTGTTTCAATCCTTTTTGTGCACGCATGAATAAGTATCTCTTAGCATCATTATCTCACTTCGAATAATCCCTTGTCAACACGCCTAACGAAGGCCAAGGGGGTGAATGGGACAAACGGGTCTTATCTAGGACATAGCAGTGCGATATATACAAGGGGGGTTGAAATATATTCCCGACATGAAAAAAGAGATACATATCGAAGGGTTTAGACTGAGTTAAATCAAAGAGAGTAAATTGCATTCTTAGATACTACATATTGAACTTTTCTTGTATCCAATGCTAAACAAAAGTTTCATTCCAGTGGGGTGGATAGTTATAGGTGTAACGTTTATAAAATACTTCCATACTTTTTAATCTTTGACGGCTGGGGGTGGCTGCGTGAGGCTAAGCCGACCGTCAGCTTCAGTGAATTGTTAGGCATCTTTATCATCATCAAAAGGTTCCGCTATTTCTAAGATGTTGCTGGCTTTTTCTAAGCTCGGTAATTCTTCTACTTTTCGCAGCTTGCGTTGAACAGCTCGTGTGCGGACATCAACATCATCAATTTTATTCGATGCTTCTAGCAACTTTTTCTTTACAGCATCTATCGAAGAGCCAAATCTGCTGAATTCCGTTTTTACAGCACTCAATAAATTCCATACTTCGCTAGATTGTTTTTGGATTTTTAGTGTCTTAAACCCCATTTGCAAACTGTTAAGCAACGCTGCAAAGGTAGTAGGTCCCGCAACTGCAACTCGGTAGTTTTGTTGCAGCTCTTCGATCAGACCCGGCTGTCTTATAACTTCAGCAAACAAACCCTCAGTGGGAAGAAACATGATTCCAAAATCAGTAGTATTGGGTGGATGGAGATATTTTAAGGAAATTTCTTTCGCACAGGTAATTACTCTAGTCCTCAACGCCCTACTTGCCTCTATGACTGAGGTGGAATCAACTCTTTCCTGTGCATCAACCAATCGCTGGTAATCCTCAATTGGAAACTTAGAATCCACTGGGAGCCACACTACGTCCATTTTATCTAAGTCTTGTCCAGGTAACCTGATAGCATATTCTACAATCTCATCACTATCTTCTTTAGTCTTCACGTTCATATCGTATTGATCTGGTGTAAGCATTTGCTCAAGAATAGCACCCAATTGCACCTCGCCCCATCCACCTCTGGTTTTAACATTTGTTAAGACTCGTTTTAAATCACCTACACCTGATGCCAAACTCTGCATTTCTCCTAAACCTTTATGAACCTGCTCAAGGCGCTCGGAAACCTGTTTGAAAGATTCTCCTAACCGTTTTTCGAGAGTGCCCTGCAACTTCTCGTCTACCGTACTTCTCATCTGTTCAAGCTGTTTCGCGTTGTCTTCCTGAATTAATCTTAGTTTAGCCTCGACAATTTCTCGTAAAGCCTCAAGTTTTGCTTCAATTGAAACAGTCAACTTGTTAATGTTTTCCGAAAATGTTTCAAGTTGATCTTTCTGAAGTTTTGCTATCTCTCCCATTCCCGTTAGAACCAAGTCATTAAATGATTTAAGGGAGCTTTGCTGTAAATCAGCGTTTTCAGCCAAGCGTTGCAATAACGACTCCCCAATAGAAACAAATGTTCTGGTGAGTTCTTCCCGACCTTCACGAGCAATAGTAGCGGAATCAGTCCGAGTTTGTGCTAATTCCTGACGTAATATATTGTCGCTACGTTGTTGGGCATCCAGTAAACTCTCGAAGCGAGATGCAAAATCAATAGTTCTAGTTAAATCTGGCTTATATCTGAATAATACTTGCAACAGTAGTACTAGCAGAAGCAAGATTATTACAATAATAATTAGAATGGTTGTCATATGCGTCCAATTCCAGCTTTCCAGATGCTTAACTATTTATTATATACGCAATCTTTTCTATATGATTACCCCTTATAGGGTATTATGCAGAAATACTTTTAACACCGTTAACTGCTGTCAGTATATAACAAACATCTCCCCTGAATCAACAAATGCCTAAAGAAGGCAAGGGAATTGAATGGGGTTTTTGACTCTTTTGAGGTATTTTAAGGCTCATATACCCTAATGGGTTTTCAGGGATTTTCAGGTAGACTTTATGGCTATGGAAGAACTAGAACAATGGATTAGGGAAAGATTAGGGTGGCAACTTCAGTTGATACAGCGTGACCGGCGGTGCACCACCATAGAATGGTCTTTGGTTAGACCCGCCATTGAACAACATCTAACCACTCCGATTGTTAATCTAGTTATTCATTTTATGGAAGAGAAAGAAGAAATCATTAGCGAACTGGAAGAAGAAAATCGGCGGCTACTTGGAAGCCTTAATATGCTTAGCTTTGCTAATAATCCTGAGAGAGATCAGCAGATACTCGAACTGCACGCCCAGGGATTGCGTCCGAGGGAAATAGCTAGACAAGTGAGAATGAGTAGGCATGGTGTAGCTAAGGCACTAAAACGGTTGAACGGTAACTCGGTTGCACTCGTTCAGTAGAGGCTGTTAATATGGGATTGATTGCCTAAGGTATTTTGAAGCTGGATTTTTAGAGTTGAGCTATGTCAAAAAAATTGTATACTAATATTGTTCAGATAACTCTAATTTTATGAAAGTACTCCTTGACAAGTTACATTAATTTTTGATATATAAGAGATAGGATAAGAAACATGACGACATATAACCAAACCACTAGCTCGGTGCAGGCGATACATACAAAGTGGAATTACCCAACTTTAAGTAAGGAGCTTCCAATTACACAGGAAGAGATTAATAATTTCATGGATGAAATCAAAGAAGGTTTTGAGTATCTGAGAAAGCATTCTGATGAAATTCAAATAACCCTTTCAGAAACAAAAGAATCTTTAGAAAGTGACTATTTTCGTTCTGAAGAAGACAAGGCTTTAATGCTAGAGACTAGCAAAGACATGATAAGAGTATCAAATACTCTTGCTTTATACGCACAAGCAATTAAATCCTCAGAGGTTCTTTCATTTCTAGAAAAATTATTTTCTCCAGAGTTAGCGAATAAATTAGAAAAGCTAAGTGAGGATATAGAAGATATAGCTGAAAATATAGAAATAGGTATTAAGTTTGATAACGAATTATCAAAATTAGAGCCACTCCTTAGGGAATACAGCAAAATAGCTGATGAGGTAGATTAAAAAGAAGCTTGTCGAATTATAATTTTTTTCATGGTCTTCCAAGCTTTCGTAAAGCCCTAGATGATATTCTTAAGAAATTTGACCTAACTGAAGAGGAGTTGAGAATAGAAGTTAGGAGTGAACTAACTACTAACCCTAATAAGGGCACTCCGATAAGCAATCATCCAAATTTCAGGAAATTAAGAGTAAAAATCCCCAGTCACAAAGGAAAGAGGGGTGGATTAAGATTTATTATGTTGATGAACCAGAGAAAGCGATTATCCCTATACATATCTACTTCAAAGGAGAAACGGAAGACCTAACCAAAGACTTCTTAAAGAAGTTAGAATTTGAATTAGCTGAGAGAATAAAACAGAAGAAACCGACCTAATAGTGGTCTCCTATCTTCATTTTTGTGGATTGTTCCAATCATGGCTAAAAACCATCTGAATATTTAACGGGTAGAATTTCTTTTTGTGCTACGGAAATTGCTACGGTTCTGCTACAATTCTAATGCAAAGCGATACAAATGGATACAAAAGCTATTATCATAAGATTTTGTAAATAAGGAGAATTATGCAACGCATACTATTTGACACAAAGGCCTACAAACGCTAAAATAAGAATGGCATTCAAGAGGTCGAGGGTTCAAATCCCTTCGGCTCCACCAGAATTGTAGTTTGTAGGACTCATGTTAAATTTCAATATGTTATTTACTTAAATTCGGAGGTATTCGGTGAATCTACGTAGCATATCTCTAATAATTTTTATCTTAACATTTTGTAACACCCTTTCTTTTCCAGAAGTGAAAGATGGTAAAAATGTTTCTGCCCTTGGATTCAATTTCGGTATTTCTAAAAAGGATGCGCTTGAGATCATAAAATCCCAAGGAAAAAAAGTCGTAGAGGACACAGTTGATTCGAAGGAGATTAGAACAATTATTGTAGAAGGCGCACTTATAGAACTTCCGGTGGATACTAGTAACGCGGATTTAAAGACAAATCTTGAGTTTTATGATAACGAGCTTATGGCTTCTTCACTTGTTTTTAAGCCAAATAACATTTTGAATCAATCCGCATTAGAAGCTGAGCTATTTAAATATTTGAGCGGTCTCTACGGAGAACCGGTGGGAAAAGAAGAGGTACTTAATATAACCACTTGGACCTGGCATATAACCGACATCGCGGTAATTCTTAGCTCTAATCCAAAGAATAATGTTGCAAGAATCGATTATGTTTATAAACCACTTAATCAAAGCAGGATAGAAGACGAGTTCAAGCAAAAACAACAGGGCGAAACTGTAGAACCAGCTAAACAGATGTTTATAGATGGGAATTACAGCGCTCCAAAACAGTAATTAATCACTCCTAAGAAAAAGAATTTGAATGAGAAGATTTGCAGCTAGTGTTTGCCGGCATTAGGTATGAAAAGGTCATTGTAATAAATTACTCAAAGTAATATGTAGGTACTACATCTTTATGCCGAATCTCATACTTGTGTGGACTGAGCAAATGGCTTAAAGAAATGCTTCTCAAATAAACTTTTCTATTCAATATTTGGTGTACTGTCTTACATTCTCTAAATTAGAATCACGAGTTTAAGAAATCCGTACAAATGAGCCCATTCGTGCTTAAGAAGAGGTAAAATTCTTTCTCTATTAAATGCTTTGTAAGTAACGATTATCGAGTGATTGTCGTGGTCGGATTCACCGTTGCACCTACCCCAGTGATATTTACATCTGAATGTTCCATCAACAACTGAAATAAGATATAACCTGGCTAGCTCACCATTGTCAGTTATATCCATGCATCTACTAAATTCTGAAAATTTATTGTCTACGCCTTTTACGATTTCAGCTTTTTTATCTGATAGAGAAGGGATAATGCTGACTCTTAGATCGTATCCTGGGGTAATTACTTCCGGAAGATTTTTCAAACCTTCTCTATACTATATTACGTGGAGAAATAACCGTGGAAACACCCAGGACATTAGCACATAATATAAATACAGGAAGGCTAAGAAGTAAGAATAATCTTTTCATCGTTGAATATCCCTTTACTTTAACTTTGTGCACGTTTTGTATTGCTTTAAGTTAATAATGTGAAAGAGCAATACAACATCGAGAAACAACTTGTTTTAACTCGACCATTTCCTGTAGCTTTCTACGGGGTTTTCGCTGTCATCGCGAGCGACTTTTTGTCATTGCGAACACATTCACTTTGTTCAGCATAAACTCCGTGAAGCAACCCAGTTTAGATTCCTCACCGCTCCTTCGCTTTTACTCAGGACAGGGTTCAGAATGACAACACGGGATTGTCATTGCGAGGAGTTAAACAACGAAGCAATCTAAAAACGAGATTCCTCTCTTCGCTCGGAATGACAAAAAGAGGAGGCGTCATTGCAATAACAAAAAGGGAATGTCTGTTTATATGCCGATACCCTGCAGCTTTCTCCAGACTCTTTGATTTAGTTTTTGAGTGCGTATTAGAGCACTTCAAAAAATTTCGTGTATAATTAAATATAATTCATATCTTGCTTAGGATAGACAGATGACTGCTAAAACCTTGTTTGATAAGATTTGGGAATCTCATATGGTTTATGAAGAGCCAGGAAAACCCACACTTCTCTACATCGATCTACACCTGGTTCATGAAGTTACTTCACCACAGGCTTTTGAAGGTCTACGCCTTTCTGGTCGAAGGGTGAGAAGACCTGATCTTATCTTTGCAACTATGGATCATAACGTTCCAACGAGTGACAGGTCTCTTCCTATTGAAGATCCAATATCGGCAAAACAGATAGAAACCTTAAGAAAAAACTGTAAAGAATTTGGCATTACCCTGTTTGACCTAAAAAGCCCTCATCAAGGGATAGTTCATGTAATCGGTCCTGAACTTGGTCTTACTAAGCCTGGAATGACCATAGTTTGCGGAGATAGCCACACTTCAACTCATGGTGCTTTAGGAGCGCTTGCGTTTGGAATAGGCACAAGCGAGGTAGAACATGTTCTGGCAACCCAATGTCTATTGCAAAATCGCCCTAAAGTTTTCGAGGTGCGAGTTGAAGGACGTAGAGCAAGGGGAATAACGGCTAAGGATATTATTTTGAGCATAATTGGTCATATTGGAACAGCAGGCGCAACAGGTACGGTGGTTGAATATCGAGGTGATGCAATCGAGGCTCTCTCGATGGAAGAAAGAATGACGATCTGTAATATGTCCATTGAAGCTGGAGCTAGAGCAGGAATGATTGCTCCAGATGAAAAAACTTTTGATTATTTAGAAGGAAGGTCATACGCACCAAAAGGAAAGGATTTCGAAAGGTCTCTAGAATTGTGGAAGCAATTGAAAACTGATGATGGAGCGATATTTGATAAGAGGGTTCTTCTGGATGCATCTACGATGGCTCCTCAGGTGAGTTGGGGAACGAGTCCAGGTATGGTTACAGATGTAACTGGGATTGTTCCTCATCCAGGTTCTTTTACTGACGCAAATGATGTTAAAGCCGCAAGACAGGCTCTAGAATATATGGGGCTTATACCAGGAACATCCATTCAAGAGATTAAAGTTGATAGGGTTTTTATTGGTTCATGCACGAACTCTCGCCTTGAGGATTTAACTGCTGCAGCGCGAGTGGTGAAAGGCAAGAAGGTAACTCCCCATGTACGCGCAATGGTTGTACCAGGTTCTCAATCGGTAAAGCGCGAGGCTGAGAAACTAGGTATTGATAAGATTTTTAAAGAGGCAGGATTTGAATGGCGGGAATCTGGATGCAGTATGTGCCTAGGTATGAATCCAGATATACTTGGACCCGGTGAGCGATGTGCAAGCACCTCGAATAGGAATTTCGAGGGTCGTCAGGGAAAGGGCGGAAGAACTCATCTTGTAAGTCCTATCATGGCCGCAGCCGCGGCGATAGAAGGTCATTTCGTTGATATTCGTGAGTGGAGACTGGATGAAGAGATGTAGCACGAGGAGAAGATATGGAGCCTTTTAAAACTTTGACAGGAATTGTTGCCCCATTGGATAGGGTGAACGTGGATACGGATCAAATAATTCCAAAGCAGTTCTTAAAGCGAATTGAGCGCACTGGCTTTGAGGAATATCTTTTTTATGACTGGCGGTATCTAGACAATGGAAAGCCAAATCCCGAATTTGTATTGAATCATGAAAGATATAAGGACGCCACGATACTCCTCACTCGAAATAATTTTGGATGCGGAAGCTCTCGTGAGCATGCACCATGGGCACTCAAGGATTATGGGTTTCTTGTAATCATTGCACCTTCTTTTGCTGATATATTTTTTAGCAACTGTTTTAAAAATGGGATGCTTCCTATTGTTTTACCTGAGAGTGTTGTAGAAGAACTTTTCAAAAGGGTTTTTGCTAATATAGTTTATCGTCTTAGAGTTGATTTAGAATCCCAGATTATAACAGACGACAAAGGCTTTAAGATTTCATTTGAGATAGACCCTTTTAAGAAAAAGTGTCTACTTGAAGGACTGGATGATATAGGTCTTTCACTAAAACATGAAGATAAAATTCGAGCTTATGAGGAGCGTCGCGGTTTAATTAATTAGCAGTTATAATTTCAACCAACCTAATACCTTTCTAAGTTTTCTCTTTTTGCCTAAAAATCTTCTGATTAAAAATACTAAAATCGTATAAGCATATTATTTAATGATAGCGTATGATTATAAATCATATATTAACCATTACTTGAGATTATTAAAATTATGTTTTCCACAAATATTAAAGCTTTTTGAAAGCTTTAAATAACTTATCCACAGATCTTTATAATCAATTAAATATTTCTAAGATAGTGCGTAAAATTTTGAAGATAATACATAATGATATGAGTTAATTTGATTTTATAATAATCCCAATTATATATTGACTCTTTACGAAGATACATACTAAACAAGATTAATAAGATTAATAAGTCCATACCTAGATGTTGAAGTTTACTTGGATTGTGATTTAAGATTATCACATTAGACTAAATCCATTAATTTCTGTTAATTGAAGGAGATGGAATGAGTATTCTAACAAGAAATGAAATTTTAAGTGAGATAAAACAGGGCAATATCAAAATCGAACCATTCTCTATCGAATATTTAGGTCCAGGCTCACTCGATCTTCATCTTAGTAACGAATTCAGGATTTTTAAAAACATGCAAAGGGTCATTGATATAAGAGATGATGCAAGATATGAGAATGTTACAGAGAAAATTACAGTAAACGATCATTTAGTTTTAATGCCTGGAGAGATGGTACTTGGGATTACGAGAGAAAAAATAACTTTATCCCATAATATCTGCGGATGGCTTGAGGGTAGAAGCAGATTTGCAAGGCTAGGTCTTCTAGTACACATATCTACTAGTTTTATACAGCCAGGCATAAGCAACAAGCAGTGCCTAGAGATAATAAATTTTAGTCCTATGCCGCTTGCTCTCTATCCTGGAACAGCTATATGTCAATTTATATTTCAGAGAACCATCGGAGAAGCGAGCTACGAAGGGAAATTTAAGGAACAAGACGAAGAAAACTTTTAAAACAGCATATTGTGCTAATCCGGCATTGAAAAATTAAGTATGACTATCTGAAATTGACTAAGATATTCATGATCAACATGCTGAGACACTTAGAAGATGAGGATTTGAAAAAGCATGTTCTTTATCTCCAATTTAAACGAATCACCTTACATATGACAATAACTGCTATACCAATTGACTTTAATCAACCTGCATTTTACAGCGGATATTTATGTACTGAATAGCCAGAGCTTCTATGGACTCAGATTGGAATGACGAGTCCTCAACCAGATTTGGTATTACAGGTTTCTAAAGGGTAGGCTTGCTTGCCTTTTTAAAGAAAATCCTAGCACCTGGCATAGACCCTGGCCTAATCGGTATGAAATGAGCCCTTCTATTAAGTTGATAAGCCTCCTCCGTTGTTCCAGGGCCAAATTGAGTAGTTTCACCCCCGCTTGCGGTATTTATTCGTGATGGAGCAACTCCGAGACTTAATAAGAATGCCTTTGTAGCATCAGCCCTTCTTTGTGCGAGCCTAAGGTTATATTCATCTGTACCCCTTATATCAGCATACCCCTCTATTAAGATGTACATGTCAGGATTTTTCATTAGTATCTCTGCATTCTCTCGGAGCACAGGCTCTGCATCAGGCCTGATGTAATACTTATCGAAATCAAAGAATATATCTCTTAACTCAAATTCCATTTCAAATGGCACTACGATGGGTGGAGGTGGCGGGGGTATAACAATTTCTTTTTTGGCTAGTATCTCTTGAATCCTATTAAGGAGATTTTTCTCCAAGTAGCCATTAGATCTTACAGATCCCAGATAGCCGATTTTGTAGTCATAGTATGGCATTATTTTATAATATGCTTTCACTTCGGTTTCAGATGGTCCTAAACTTTTAACATTCACTTCAAGGGTTTCTCTTACAAATTTTGGATTAGGTGGTGCTGTTTTTTCATAGTAAGATATGCGTGTTAGGTAGGGCCTGATTTTGGATTTCTCCATTCCTACGTTGTTGGGCTCTACATACATTCTTGTGTACTCCCCAAAGACTTCTGTATATACATATGAGGGTTTTAGCTCAATGATTCCTTTTGTTTTATCTGCATTGCTTATATCCCAATTCAGTTCTTGAACTGCTAACAGGGTTGCAGTCCAAACATCATCATAGGGACTTCTAAAGACAACTGGTTCATTCTTATAAAACCCATATTTTGGTGGCTCCTGAGGGGTTTCGCCGACACAGCCTAGTAACGTTATTAATGTTAAAAGAGACAAGGATAGAGAAGCACTATTTAATTTAATTCCCAGCAATTTATAAAAAGTATTCATAATTGGCCTAATATAATATTGCATAACCTCAGTACACGCAAGACCTAGCGAGTTCCTTGATACTTCCTTGAAAGATATGTATACAGAAAGGTTGCCTTAGAGCAGTTCTTCCTCTCTCAGCTAGTATATCAGCAAGCTGTTGAGCCTTCGCACTATTTGGGGGAGAACCGACAGCTTTTGAAGATACCTGTGCCCAAAGCGAAATAGGAGTTTTCCATTGTGCGCTTGTAATTCCAGGAAGTCCTCTAACTATTGCAGTAAAGTGTTTTTGAGCAGCTGTAAGGTCGTACTCCTCAAGGATGGCGTATCTGCTAAAGCCAAAGATAAGAATCGAAATGACAAAGATGCATAATAATAATCTCATCCTCCTCCTCCGTTTTAAGGTGTGTTAATAATAGCTTATACCCCTTTAAATTACTAGTGTCTAGTCTCAATAAAATAATTGTGGAAAGCTATTATCAAATATGAATTAATATCTGTCAAGTAACCCAGTTCTTCAACTCATTACCTTGCAATCCATCCCCCGTCTACAGAGAGCATTGTTCCGGTCATAAACTCGACATTGTCATCCGCAAGAAAAAGGCAGGCATGGGCTATCTCCTCAGGTCTTCCCAAACGCCCTATAGGGTGAAAAGATTTAAACTCATTTTATGCATAAGTTATTCCGCAATATTGCATATATCCAAAGATTGCTATAGCAAAAGCTAACGAATCGTTCCTGAGATAAACCCAGCATGTGGCATTATCAAACCATGATCGCTTTTATTAAAGACCTTAACAACTTGATCTCGTTGGGTGTCAATCTTAATGATGTAATTGGATGCATAACTATCTGCGTAAATGTAGCGTCCGTCTGGCGTCACAATCAAACTGTGTGTAACACTAAAGTCAGTTGGCAACTCATCCCCAGGCTTAAAACGTTTGAGAAACACCGGATTATCGATATCACGGATATCAAATACTGAGACATAGCCGTCGTCACCAAAATTATCATCGATTGAATCCTCCTCTGCAATATACAGCTTTGAGCCTACCACCGCTAGATCAGATGCAGACCGATAGACACCACCGTCGTTTACATGCTTTGCCGTTCCAATCACCTTTTTTGCCGTTCTACTTTCTACATCTAAGAGCCACACACTAGGACCAATAATTCTTGTACCTTCGGGCGTTAATGACGTTGGACCAAATTGCATAGTAGCAGTATAAGCTTTTCTGTTATTAATCCAGCTAGTATAGTGAGTAAACGCTGCGTAGTTTTCGTCATTACCCAATACTATGGATCCATCATAAGATAGAGAACCATCATGTTTATGGAATTTACAAACATCAATCTTGTCATTATCATAATAATAACCAGCAGATAATTTTCTTGACATGAAATTAGACTCGTTATAGTATGGATATTAAACGATTTGCTGTATAACACCCCTAATAGGGAATTAGACTGCAAAAATGCAGTCTAATTATTAGTTAGGCCGTCCAAACAGCAGTCGTTCCGAGGACTTCCACTCAAGGGAGGAGGATGCCGATGAAGTACATGATCAGCTGGTTCGAACGCCCGCAAGGTTCGCCTACGGAGTATGAGAATGCCCAGAAGCGGATACTTGAAGTGTTCCGTCAATGGAAGGCGCCCGCCAATTTCAAGATCGAGTTGTTCGTAGTGCGTGTGGGCGAGTGGGGTGGGCACGTGTTGGTGGACTGCGACGATCCGTTGGCTGTTCACAAGTTCTGCTCGACCTACCCTGCTTTTGAATTCCAGGCGCGACCTGTGATTGCCGTCGAGGACGCTGTCCGGGTCGAACTCGAAGCTATTGCTTGGCGCGATGGGCTGAAACGCAACTGACATCCGAGAGGATCACATCGCAGTCACCTCGTGTGAGCCGGCGACACTATCGTTGCCGCATGCGGAGATCCAAAAGCGCGCCGATCGTCGAGCTCGTACGGTCCTGCTGCCTGATCGTTTCGCGCCCTATGTCATCGGCCAGGCCGACATCGTCGACGTTTGGCGGGACGGTCACGATGTCGAGCATGTCCGCGCCTTTAGACTGACGTTCTGAGGCCGGCGCTTGTGGCGGCCTAACCCAGTGTTGCAGACGGACGGGCGCCCGACGCTCCGTTTGCGAAGTCGCGGCCGCTCAGCGCCCGCCGCTGAACACTAGGTCGTTAGGCTTGAAAATGTAAGCCGAGACACTGTGAATCATGCATAGACCTTTAGAAGCAAAGGAGCGCATATGTCAAAGAAGACAGCAAAAGCTATTCAACTGTTGAACAAGCTAGCGGACTTAGAGGCAGGTGAAATTGATGTCGATTCAAGGCATATCGCTGC
>JAHFBK010000062.1:6464-13252 GCA_023250035.1 Candidatus Dadabacteria bacterium | reverse complement strand
TCGTTTATGTGCTGAAGAGGCATATCTATGTAATTCAAGATTTTTTCTTCTTCAGCGATTAGTTTTACCAGGGAGTCTGTAAACCCCCAGGGATAACAGTATAGAAGCCTGATCCAGCTTACACCATTTACCTTTACAAGCTCTCGAAGCAGGGTTTCTAGATTTGTTCCAATGTCCCTTCCATAGCTTGTCATGTCCTGAGCAATGAGATTTATCTCCTTCACTCCGAGACTTGAGAGATTATTTACCTCTCCGATAATTGAATCAATGGGTCTGCTTTTCATAAGACCCCTTAATTTCGGAATTATACAGAAAGAGCAGGTTCTTGAGCATCCCTCAGAAACTTTCACATAGGTTGTATGAGGGAGTGTAGTAAGCACCCTTGGACTATCTGGGTCATAGAGTGTTCCGGGAGTAGACTTGTAGATTTTCTTAATCTTTTTCTTTCCCAGAATCTCCCCAATCTTTAGGAGGTTGCCTGTGCCCCAGAAGGCGTCCACTTCAGGTAGTTCCCTTTTAAGTTCATCTGCATATCTCTCTACAAGGCATCCTGTAACAATTAGCTTCTTACAACTTCCTTGACGTTTGTACTCTAAAAGCTCAATTATCGTGTTTATGGATTCCTTTTTAGCGTCGGCAATGAATCCGCATGTGTTTACGACTATTAAATCTGCCTCTTTTTCGGATGAGATTTCATAGCCTGCATTCTTGAGTGAGCCAAGAATTAGTTCACTATCCACAAGGTTTTTTGAGCAGCCCAGGCTTACAATAGATACCTTGTGTGGTGAGCTCTGAGCTTGTCGAAGAGTCGAATCCATCATGCGCGCCTCTTTACTATATGAGAGACCTTTCCGGAGGCTACCGTGAGCATGACCTCTCCCTCATCACTTTTCCCGAATATCTCAAAGGCCACCTCTTCTAGGTGTTTAGAGATAAGAACATCTAATCCCCTTGCCCCTGTCTGTCTCTTAAGAGCTTCTTTTATAATGAAATCTGCCACCTTTGGCTCTATGTGTAATTGGAATCCCTCTTCTTCAAATTCCTTTTTATATTTTTGAACTTTGATAAGAAGGATGTCTTTTAGTGTTTCTTTATCAAGAGGAGAGAACGGTATTATTCTATTGAACCTTGAAATGAGCTCTGGAAGAAATCCAAATAGATGAAATCGTGTCACATCATCAGCTTCTTCTTCACTCAATTTATAGGCAATTGATTCCTCTGCCTCTCCATCTTCTTCCAACTTTTGAAGAAACCCCACTCCGCCTTTTTCAAATAGACTCCTTATTCCTGAGAATGCTCCAACAGCAAAAAAGGTTATATCCCTTGTTGAAATCAGTGCCCTCGGGCCACGGCTTGAAAACCCAAAATCAAGTGGGATCTGCACATCAGCCCCTTCAAGGATTTTAAGCAGCTCCCTCTGGACGCCATATCCTGAAACGTCTTTTGTAGTTCCCTGTCCTGCAAACCTTGCAGTGCTAAATGCACCTGCTATCTTATCAAATTCGTCCAGGACAACAACACCGCATTCTGCAATATCAATACTTTCATTTGCAGTGTAAACAAGCTGAACAAGTATATTTACAACATCATCTCCAACATAACCCGATTCAGTGAACTTGGTCATATCCACTATGACATATGGTATTTTAAATATCTCACCGAATAGGAGTTCTATCAGGTAGGTCTTACCGCATCCAGTAGGCCCCATAAGGATTGAGTTAGGTCTTGGTGGAAGCTCTGGTCTTGGAACCTTCTTTGTGTGTAAGAGCTTGAGCCTCTTTACGTGACGGTATGCGGCAAGAGATACGGCACGCCTTGCTCCTGATTGGCCTCGATAACCTAACCTTTCAATCTCGTCAAATATTCTTTTTGGCGGGTGAAGAGGGACTGACTGGATTAAATCCTTAACATAATACACTTTCTCTCCTCTTCTCATAGTCATGTAACCTCCGCAAGTTTAATATTCTAAGAACTATCGAGAGTTTTTTCAAGTAGAATATTTGATACCTCTTTCTCTCGTTGACTTAAGGCTTGAATATACTATATTTTAAATCGAATTTAGGAAATGAATTCTAATTATGACAAAGATTAGTCCAGAAAAACAGCTTGAAATCATCAAAAGAGGAACTGCAGAGATAATCTCTGAAGAAGAACTACTTTTAAAGTTAAAGAAATCTCTAGAGACAAATAAACCCCTTAGAATAAAAGCTGGATTCGACCCGACTGCACCGGATCTTCATCTTGGACATTGTGTACTTCTAAAAAAACTCAGAGACTTTCAGGACTTGGGGCATACGGTGGTTTTTCTAATTGGAGATTTTACTGCAATGATTGGCGATCCTTCCGGAAAGACAGAGACAAGACCCCCTTTGACCGAGGAAGAGGTTCTTAAAAACGCTAAGACTTATGAGAGACAGGTTTTTAAAATCCTCAAAGAAGATAAAACTGAGGTTGCCTTTAACTCCACCTGGCTTGAGAAAATGGGTGCTCAAGAGATATTGGTACTAGCATCACTTGAGAACGTAGCTAGAATGCTAGAACGAGATGATTTTCATAAACGTTACACTTCTGGTGCTGCAATTACAGTAAGGGAGTTCCTTTATCCATTAATTCAGGCATATGATTCAGTAAACATAAGAGCGGATGTTGAATTCGGAGGGACAGACCAGAAATTCAACATTCTTCTTGGTCGCGACGTCCAGAGATATTTCAAACAGGAACCACAAGTGGCTATCTTAGTTCCTATCCTGGAAGGTCTTGATGGTGTTCAGAAGATGTCTAAATCCCTCGGGAACTATATAGCGATAGAAGACACTCCAGAGGATATATACGGGAAGGTTATGTCTATATCAGACCGGCTCATGTGGAAGTATTACGAACTTCTTAGCCGGAGGCCCCTGGAAGAAATCGTGAAGATGAAGGGTGAGTGGCATCCTATGGACGCTAAGAAGGCTCTTTCTTCCGAGCTAGTCTCTTGGTTTCATGGAAATGAAAGTGCTGCTCAGGCTCAAAGGGATTTCGAGGTTAGGTTTTCTGATAGGCAGTTTCCAGAAGGTGCAAAGGAGATAACGCTTGATAGAACAAATGGGACAACTATTTTAGATTTGGTTCTCCTTTCCTCTGAGAGGGTAAAGAGTCGAGGAGAGGCAAAGAGATTGATAGAGCAAGGAGGGGTTATAATAGATGGACAAAAGATCGCTGATCCAAAGGCCTTGTTGCCCTATAAAGAACTCCTAAAGGTAAAAATCGGAAAGCGGGAGTTTGTTAAAGTTAGATTTAGTTAGTGAATTGTGGTTCGATATGCGATTGACGAGTCACGAACCACAATTCACGAACCCCGAGCCACGTTGTTAAAGAGGCGAGTGAACCTATAAGCCGAATTCTGTCTAGAGCGATCATTCGTCTAGGGTATCCATTACTGGATGCCTCATGCGACCTACCCGGAAGCTTCAGGCGGGCTCCCTGCCCGTATCCTTTGTGAGTAACGGATGCTTCCCTATTTGGTCTTTCTTCGAGTGGGGTTTACAAGCCGCAAAATGTCGCCATCTTGCGCGGTAGTCTCTTACACTGCCTTTTCACCCTTACCTGTTTTTCTAAAAGATAAAAGAAAAACATAGGCGGTTTGTTTTCTGTTGCACTCTCCGTTGTCTTACGACACCTGGGTATTACCCAGCACTCTGCCCTATGGAGTTCGGACTTTCCTCTGGGTTATCCAAATTGGAAAACCCAGCGATCGCCCAGTTCACTCGTCTCAGTATTTAAGGATATTCATCTATTGCTGCGTTTGCAAGTCTGTCTGCTTCTCTGTTTAATTCCCTTGGAATGTGATGAACTTCTACGTGTTTAAACCCCTTAATTAGGCTTCTGGCTTTTTTGGAAAGTGCTAAAATATTAGGATTACGGGTGCGCCAGTTTCCGTTTATCTGACTGACTAGTAAAAGTGAATCTGAATAGATTTTTAGGTGGGTTTTTTTAAGTCCTTTTGCTGCCTTAAGGGCATTTATTAAGGCTTCGTATTCAGCTTGATTATTTGTAAGAATCCCGAGATATCTCTTTATCCTATGGATGCTGCCGTTCGTCTCTTTTATTAATATACCTGCACCTGACCTGCCTGGGTTTCCTCTCGAAGCACCGTCAGTATAGATTTCAAGAGACGAGTTCAAGGTAGTGGAAGACACTCTATGCTGTTTGTACCTCACCCTCGGTTGTTTCTTCACAGTAGAGAATTCTGTGACAGTTTGGGCACTGGATCATCCTTTTACTGGTGAGGACTTCGTTAAAAAGCTGTGGGGGGATATTCATATTACATCCTGTACATAGTTCATTTCTTGCTTGAACAAGTACAACGCCATTTCTTCTTCTTATTCTCTCGTAAAGTGTAAGTATTTCTGGGTTAATAAGTGAAACCATTTTCTTCTTTTCCTGCTTCTTAATTTCATAGACTTTTGTTATCTCACTAATTTTTCGATTATAGATGTCTATTATTTTGTCATACTCCTTTTCTTTCTCATTCAGTGTGTTCTCCTTCTCTTTAACTTCTGCCTCTAGCCTCTCGAGTGTCTCCATTTCTTTTAGTATGTGTTCTTCGAGGTCTGCGTTGGCCTTTTTAACATCGCCGATCTCTTTTTGAAGAGCCTCATACTCCCTATATGTTTTTATCTCAAAAAGCTTTCCCTCAGCCTTTTTTATTTTATCTTTATTTCCGAATAGCTTTGACTCACTTTCCATCTTCCTTTTTCTTATTTGGTTGAGTTCTTCTTTTCCTTCAGCTAGTGATTGTTTGGTGTTCTCTGTTTCTTTATTGAATCGTGATATTTCTTGAGGATATTTTTCTAGATCATCTTCCAACTCCCTAAGTTCTAAATCAAGCTGCTGAAGTGCCTCAAGGGCTGTAATCTGGTTCCTCATTTTTGCCTCCTTGTTTTATTGTTGTATTTATAAAGTCTTGGAATGGTTTTATTACAGAAGGTAAATACGATAAAAAGACATGACTGAGAAGATTATTTAGGTAAGTTTCTTTTACCATCTAAAAACCCAGAACTACCATTACACGTGGGCCCACCTGGATTCGAACCAGGGACCCTCCGGTTATGAGCCGGGAGCTCTACCAACTGAGCTATGGGCCCAACTCTTTTATCTGATAAACAACAAAATATAGGTCAGTAACTTGCCTTTGTCAAATATCTATCAGAATAAGAGTGTGTGTAATTTTGGAAAACTGGCTTTAATCCGACTGCATTTGACAAAGGATTAATCAAATAAATGCGGCATTCGACCCTTCGACAAGGGCAAACGGTATCAGAATCTACTTGTGGCCAGTGATGCGTTCACTATTGTAGAGACGACCCGCCGGGTCGTCTCTAAAGATATGGTGATCTGCGGAAACATATTTTTTTCTGGTGGGCAGTAGAGAAACCTTTAGGTTTCCAAACAAATTTCCATTGTAGAGACGCTATTTATGGCGTCTCGCTCACTAATGCGACCAACAGGCAGCGAACAGACCCGGGTATGCATGACGTCCTAATATTGTAAATCTCCACATACTATAGTAAATTCAAGCTCTAATGTCCTTAAAATTTGTATTGCTTTTTCTGATATTTATTGTCTGGATAAGAGAGTACTTAAAAAATAGAAAATCCTCATCACATCATTTTCCTTCTAATTTAGGGTTAACTGACTTAATTAACCCTCCCTTGGTTTCTGTTATTATTCCGGCTAGAAACGAGAAGAAAAACATATCTACGTGCCTGACATCAATAATTAGACAGAGCTACAATGAGCTAGAAATTATCGTCATAGATGATGGATCAAAAGATGGCACTTATCGAGCGGTAGAGGGTATGCAAAAAAATAATGCGAAATTAAAGTTAATTAAAAATGGCAACCTACCAGAGGGTTGGATAGGGAAAAACTATGCTATTCACCTCGGTATGAAAGAGGCCCGTGGAGAATGGCTTCTTTTTCTCGATGCTGATACAGAGCTCTACCCTGATGCGATATCAAAGGTGCTAAGCTTTGGTTTATCAAACAACATAAATATGGTTTCTTTTAGCCCTGAGCAGGTGCTTTGTAAATTCTGGGAGGCTTCAGTCCAGCCTGTTATTTATGAGTTTTTAAGCTCTAGGTACGATTACAATTGTGTTAATAGCCCTCGTATGGAAATCGCTGCTGCAAACGGCCAGTTTATTATGCTTCAGAGGAGTGTATATGAAAGTGTGGGAGGACATGAAACTATAAAGGATAAGATACTAGAAGATGTTAGTTTAGCGGAAAACGTTAAGAAAAAAGGGTTCAAAATTTACTTCTCATATGGTAAGGAAATAGTTCGTTGCAGGATGTATAAATCTCTAAGGGAAATAGTTCAGGGTTGGACAAAAAACCTTTTCATACTGTTAAGTTATGACTTAAAATCTATTTTCAAGATTGTTCTTCGCCTTTTATTTTTTTCTCTACTCCCCTTTGTCTTATTTTTTTATTCGTTACTTTTGATTTTTATAGAACCAGGATTTAAAAATGGTTTATTTTTAATTTCGACATTGTGTCTAGTGTGCCTCATTTTTTTCACCCAGGCGAAAAGGTTTAAGGAATTAAAATATCCAAGAGCTTCAGTGTTCTTGTATCCTATAGGCTTAGGTGTTTCTATTATCTTGTTTTTACTATCGGTTTATATGGGTAAAATTAGTAGAGAGATTGAGTGGAAGGGAAGGAGATATTCGGTTTAGAGAAAAGAGGAGAATCCTTCATCACTAAAAATCGATGTGATAATATAAAGGTAGTATTTCTCCCGC
>JAHFBK010000062.1:4832-6364 GCA_023250035.1 Candidatus Dadabacteria bacterium | reverse complement strand
AGTATTTCTCCCGCGGTGTGGTAGAAATGGGAATAAAGTAGGGATGAAGCCACAAATTCTGATCGTAGACGACGAAACGAGAATGTGCCGATCTCTTCAGATCCTTCTTTCGGGTGAGGGAAAATACGATGTGTCGTTTGCCTTAAGCGGTGACCTTGCACTTAAATATATAACAGGACATGAAACCGATTTGATGGTTGTCGATCTATCAATGCCAGGTATGAACGGACTAGAGCTCCTAAAAAGGGTAAAGTACACAAACCCAGATATGCCAGTCATTATTATGACCGCATATTCAAGTGTAAAGTCGGCAATTGAAGCGATGAAAGGCGGAGCCTTTGAGTATCTCATCAAGCCTTTTGGAAATGAGGAGTTTCTTTCAGTAGTTGAAAGGGCGATCGAGGGGAGACAAATCTCTCATGAGGTTCGTAGTGTTAAGCGCAGCCCTCATGGATACAATACTATTATCGGCAAGAGCCCAAAGATGGAGGAGGTATTTTCTGCTATAGAGAAGGCTGCTAATACAGATTCAACAGTACTTATCCTGGGAGAGAGCGGAACAGGTAAAGAGCTTGTAGCTAAAGAAATACACGAGTCAGGTAAAAGAAGGAAGGGGCCTTTTGTTACTATAAATTGCGCTGCACTCCCTGAAACTCTTCTTGAGAGTGAGCTCTTTGGATATGAGAAGGGGGCTTTCACGGGTGCGCTTAGAACTCAGGTAGGAAAATTTGAACGTGCACATGGAGGAACACTTTTCCTCGATGAAATAGGTGATATGAGCCCGTGGCTCCAAACAAAGATTCTCAGATTCCTCCAGGAGAGGGAATTTGAAAGGGTGGGGGGAAGAACTCTAATAAAAGTTGACGTAAGAATAATTGCAGCTACAAATAGAGATATTAGAAAGGCCTTAGATGACGAAAGCTTTAGAAAGGATTTATACTACAGACTTAGTGTTATCACTATAGAGCTTCCTCTGCTTAGAGAAAGAAAGGACGATATTCCCATTCTTGTTGCACATTTCCTTGAAAATAAGGGGAAAAAGTTAGGAAGGCAGATCACAGAGCTTTCTTCTGAGGCGTGGCATATTCTTCTGGAGCATGATTACCCGGGGAACGTTAGAGAACTAGAAAATATGATCGAGCGTGCGTTAATCGAAGCTCAGGGTGATAGGATAGAAGCACGGGATCTTCAGATAAAAGGCTCTCATGAAAGTCCCTCGGAAATAGGGGAAGAGATCTTTTTTCATGGTCTATGGAAGGTATTTCGGTTGTTCCTAGGGGTAGAGGATCTACCCTTAAAAGGTAGCTGGGAGATGATACATGAATTAATCCGGTCCCTTACCACCGAATTAGAGCACAAGCTAATTGAAAAAGCGGTCGGAGAGCATCCTAATCTCTCCAACGCCGAAATCGCCGATCTTGTCGGAACAACCAGAAGAATACTTGAGTTAAGGCTTAAGGAGTTTGGAATAAGAAAGGACACTTTCAAGGAGGAGTAAAAGGAACAAAAGGTAGTATTATGAAAAAGCGTGT
>JAHFBK010000062.1:2597-4732 GCA_023250035.1 Candidatus Dadabacteria bacterium | reverse complement strand
GACGTAATCGCGGTAGACGATCTTCCCAGGAGGGTCTTTAAATCTACGACTAAAGACGAGGAAATCCTTTCACTCACCGAGCTTGTTGGAAAGCTCGAGGTTGAAAAGATAACTCAGGCACTTGAAAAATACGGCAGCACGAGGAAAGCCGCCTCTGCACTTGGCGTAAGTCAGTCAACAATTGTTAGAAAATTAAAGAGATTGAAGATAGATGGTGATTCATTAAGGAATCAGTGATGCGATTTTAAATCGCATAAGTGGGCAAAGCAATTTAATTTTCTAATGATTTTAGTTAGTTCCGTTTGAAACTCTTCACGGCACAGTAATGGCAAATCAATATATGTCTCATTATTCTAGGATAAGGGGAAGCTGTCAATTTGTGATTACTCACTTTGCACTGAATGTCATGTCATGCCAGGTTGCCTCAGAACTTCATTCTTCATAGGATGGGCAGAAGGCTATTTTCTTTTGGTGACAATAAAATTATTGTTTTTTATTGCAGCATACTATAATATCAAAAATATCAAATCTAGTTCCTGTTATTCAAGAGCTTAAGAAATGAAAAAAACAAGTGAAAATCTAAAAACAGAGATTCCAGGACCAAAATCAAAAGGAATGATTGAACTCAGAGAAAAATATGTACCGAGAGGAGTGTTTAATACCGTACCGGCATTTATTGAAAAGGCT
Organism: Candidatus Dadabacteria bacterium; assembly: GCA_023250035.1. Taxonomy (GTDB): domain Bacteria; phylum Desulfobacterota_D; class UBA1144; order Nemesobacterales; family CSP1-2; genus CSP1-2. The sequence goes on along the minus strand of JAHFBK010000062.1, from coordinate 4,045 downwards.
AAAGATTCACTAATTACCGATATAGATGGAAACACGTTTATAGATTTTGCAAGCGGGCTTGCATCCGTTAATGTGGGACACTCAAGGGAAGAAATAATCGAGGCTCTAAGAGAACAGATAGAAAAATATCTTCATACCTGTTTTCATGTGTTTATGTACGAGCCGTATGTTCGGCTTGCTGAAAAGCTTGCTGAGATTACTCCAGGCGATTTTCCCAAAAAGGTTATGTTCGTAAACAGTGGGGCTGAGGCTGTCGAAAACGCTGTTAAGATAGCAAGATACTTCACTAAGAGGAAAGCAGTTGTAACTTTTGAGCATGCGTTTCATGGAAGAACTCTCCTAACCATGACCCTCACAAGCAAATTAAGATACTACAAACTGGGATTTGGTCCCTTTGCACCTGAAGTATACCGTATGCCTTATGCTTACCCGTACCGTTGTCCGTTCGGATCTGATTATTCGAATTGCGCGGTTGCGTGCCTTGACCATTTTAAAAGCTTTTTTAAAACCCATGTAGACCCTGAGGAGGTTGCGGCTGTTATTATCGAGCCCGTGACTGGCGAAGGCGGATTCATAGTTCCGCCTTCTGAGTTTCTTCCCGGAATAGCTAGGATTTGTAAGGAGAACGGAATTGTATTTATCGTGGATGAGGTGCAAACAGGATTTGGGAGAACCGGTGAGATGTTTGCAGTTAATCATTACAGCTTGGAACCTGACATAATGGTTATGGGAAAATCAATAGCCGCGGGGCTTCCCCTTGGAGCGGTAACGGGGAAGGCAGAGATTATGGATGCACCAGAGGTTGGATCGCTGGGTGGAACATTCGGAGGAAACCCGCTATCTTGTGTTGCCTCTTTAAAAGTAATTGAAATAATGCAGGAGGAGGGATTTATGGAGCATGCCCGTAAGGTGGGCAATATGTTAAATGAGAGACTTAAAGATCTGCAGCAAAAATACGTTATAGTCGGAGATTCCAGAGGGTTAGGAGCTATGGCGGCTATCGAGCTTGTTAAAGATAGATTCACAAAAGAGCCTGCAAAGGAAGAGACAGCGGAAGTGCTTAAACAGTGTCATAAGAACGGCTTGGTAATAATGAAAGCGGGTGCTTACGATAACGTTGTGCGGCTTCTTGTTCCGCTAATAATAGATGAGAATTTGCTTAATAGAGGCTTAGATATTTTAGAAAATGCAGTTCGTGCAGTTAACAAAGGATATTCCTCAAAAAAGAAAGCCTAGAAGCATGTATGATAAATTGTTATAATTTTAATATGAAGTCCTTTGATCTTAGATTGCGGTATGTGGATTTAAAAACATATTTACACGCAAATGAAAATACAAATTCCAAATTACAAGCACCAAATCACAAACAATCACCAAGCTCTAAATTCCGAGTACCAAACATTGGGCTCTGTGGTAGCGATAAAAGAGGGAGGATTTTAGGGAACCGC
>JAHFBK010000062.1:0-2497 GCA_023250035.1 Candidatus Dadabacteria bacterium | reverse complement strand
GGGCTCTGTGGTAGCGATAAAAGAGGGAGGATTTTAGGGAACCGCTTGAATTTGGAATTTTGGATTTGTTTGAGACTTCGTCGTGAGCTCAGTCGAACGATTTGTGATTTGGTCATGGGAGCTTAATTATTGTCGGCTAATTAAATCTTTAATTCCTAAATCCGCAATCGAATAGGGGGTGATCCCAATGGCAGTGAAAAAATATAAAATGTTTGTTGATGGTAAATGGGTTTCTTCTCATACTGGGGAGACTTGGAATGTTATAAACCCTGCGAACCAAGATGTGATCGCTACTGTCCCGCTTGCTGATGAAGAAGATGCAAGAATGGCAATAATGGCTGCAAGACGCGCATTTGATAAAGGTCCTTGGAGAAAAATGAGTCAAGTCGAGCGTGGAAAACTTCTACTTGCCCTTGCGCGCGTGATTAGAGATTATGCCGAGGAGCTTGCTCAGCTAGAAACCTTAAACTCCGGGAAACCCATAAGAGAGTCAAGGATGGATATGAGTGATGCGGCAGATTGCTTTGAATTTTATGGTGGTCTTGCAGACAAAATTAATGGTGACATCGTTCCCGTTCCCGATCCCAATATTTTCGCAATGGTTCTTAGAGAACCTGTTGGTGTAGTGGGCCAGATCATCCCCTGGAATTATCCTCTTCTTATGGCTGCATGGAAACTAGCCCCGGCCCTTGCTACAGGGAATTGTTGTGTGTTAAAACCTGCAGAAATAACACCCCTAACTGCACTTGAGCTTGCGAAGTTGATTAAGGAGGTAGGGTTTCCCGATGGAGTTGTAAACATAATAAACGGTCTCGGCCCAGTCGCTGGAATGGAGCTTGCAAAGAATGAGTACGTTGACAAGATCGCATTTACTGGAAGCACAGATGTAGGAAAGCAGCTTATGATAGCAGCCGCAGGAAACGTCAAGAAGATTTCGCTAGAGCTTGGTGGAAAATCTCCGATGATTGTTTTTGAGGATGCTGATTTTCCTCTTGCTGTCGAGTGGGTGCAGTTTGGGATTTTTGTCAATCAAGGCGAGGTTTGCTCTGCAACATCAAGGCTTTATGTCCAAGATAAAATACATGACAGATTTGTAGAAGAGCTTACTAAAAAGGCAAAGAGGATAAAAATAGGTAACCCACTTGAGGAAGCCACTGAGATGGGCCCGATCGCTTCTGAGAAACAGTTAAATAAAGTGATGCATTATATAGAGCTTGGGAAGAAAGAGGGTGCAGAAATCGCATACGGGGGAAAGCGACTTCAAAATGGTGAACTCAAAAAGGGATTCTATGTTTCCCCTACGATTTTTACAAATGTAAAAAACGATATGAAGGTAGTTCAGGATGAAATCTTTGGCCCTGTGCTTACCGTTATGAAATTTGGAGAGGAAGATGAAGCAATAGAGCTTGCAAACCAAACGAGGTATGGTCTTGCAGCGGGAGTATTTACTAGGAATATAAACAGGGCATTCAGGATCACAAAAGAGCTTAGAGCAGGTATTCTCTGGGTTAATTCATCACAACCGTGTTTTAACCAGCTTCCCTGGGGGGGATACAAACAGAGCGGGATTGGTAGAGAGCTTGGAAGGTATGCAGTTGAGGAATATACTCAGTTGAAACAAGTAACCATTAATCTCAATGAAAGCCCACTTGGATGGTATACGTGAGGATGAGATACAAGATGCAGGATGCAAGATAAATAAGATAATTCATGAATCACGCATCATTTTATTAGTGTACATTCGTGTTAATTTGTGATTACATAATATCAGGTTTCAAATGAGTCAAGAAAGATTGCTAGCTATAAGAGAAGAAGCAAATTCGCAAAGGGAAAGCAAGGAGGTATTTTCCTCTGTTGAGAAGTCAGCAATTGTTTTTGAGAACGTCACAAAAAGATACGGTGATTTCATTGCCCTTGACAACGTCTCATTTGAAGTAAAGAAGGGTGAGCTTTTTTCCTTTCTTGGACCGTCGGGAAGCGGGAAAACCACAATCTTAAAGATCTTGGGTGGGTTTGAAGAGCCTGAAGAGGGTGACGTTTACATATTTGGTAATCGAGTAAATGGTATTCCACCACACAAGAGAAAAAACGTTAACACGGTTTTTCAAAACTATGCGCTTTTTCCACACATGGATGTTTTTGGCAACATTTCCTATGGTCTTAAGGTTGACAGTGTTAAAAAGGAGGTTGTTAAGGAAAAGGTTAAGAACATGCTTAGGCTTATGAAGCTTGAACAGTGGGAGAAGAGCGAGCCTCATCACCTTTCTGGAGGAATGAAGCAGCGTGTTGCGCTTGCAAGGGCTTTAGTTAAAGAACCTGAAGTTCTTCTTCTTGACGAACCCCTGAGCGCACTAGACTTAAAAATCAGACAGCATCTTCTCATTGAGCTCAAGAACCTTCATGAGAGAATAGGTTCAACCTTCATCTACGTAACCCACGACCAGGGGGAGGCTTTAAGCATTTCAGACAGAATCCTTATTCTGGACAAGGGGAAAAT
>JAHFBK010000061.1 GCA_023250035.1 Candidatus Dadabacteria bacterium | reverse complement strand
CTAATTTCACGCAAAGTGTACTAGTAATAAAAGCAATTAGAACTAATGCCGTAATGCTACACCTCGAGACCAAGCTTCATACTTGACAGAATAAGATCCACATGATACCTACTTACAAACTCTAAGCATGATTAGATGAACCTCAGTATGATCAATCATTTTTACAAATGAATTAAATTAAGATTATATTAACAACAGAGCTCGGTGGACCATGAGGATTATGATAAAGGATTTTTTATATAAACCCTCTCAAATACCTGCATACATTAAGATGCTTAAGACTAATTGGAGGGAGATGTTTATTTGAAGAAGAAAAGAGAACATTATTTACACTCTCCTGTTTCTCAACCTTCGGTTAGAAAGCTAAGAGGCATAGGAGACTATGTTAATGCATTCTCCAATATGTCCTTTCAGGCCAGGGCATTAGGAGAAGGAGCAAAAACCCTTTTAGAGATGGTGAAAACACCTAATTGTTTAAAAACCCTCACAATTGCAGGCGCTCCTATTCCTGGCGGACTCCAAGGTGTTATATGCGACTTGATAGAGCTAAAATTTATTGACGTCATAATTACAACAGGCTCTCAAATTGCGCACGATATGGTAGAAGCGTTAGGATTTAGTCATCACAAAGGACACCATATGATGAACGATTTAGAGCTTAGAGATTTGCGGATCGATAGGATGTACGACTCACTTTTAGATGAAACAAAACTCAATGAAGTTGACCTCTTGCTAAATGAGCTTTGGGGACAGGAAGGAAGCGGGATTATTTCCACTCCGGAGCTCTGTAAAAGGATTGCGACTTACATCTTGGGGAAAGGTTTATATAAAGGGCAGAGCTTTGTTGTAAGCGCATTAAAAAGCAGCATCCCAATATTTTCTCCCACGATTCATGATAGCGAAATCGGAATATCTTTAACAACCTTCAACAAGAAACACCCAAAAAAAAGGATCGTTGTTGATCTTCTGCTCGATAATGAAAAATATATAGAAATCTTCTCAGATAGGAAATACAAAAAGCGCGGGATACTTATTCTGGGAGGAGGTGTGCCGAGAAACTGGGCACAGCAGGTTACACCTATGATTGAATTCATAAAGCATGGTGTTCAAATTTTGGAAGACAGGGAAATCGGATATAACTATGGTGTTCTCATCACTACGGATCAACCCCAGTTTGGAGGCTTAAGCGGAAGCACGCTTGATGAAGCCATCTCTTGGAATAAATATGCACCCCAAGCAAGGTTTGCAACTGTTCATTGCGATATGACTATCGCACTTCCGATCATGGTGGGGGCTGTAAAGGAATGGCTGTAGTGTTTATTAATAATCTTAAGGAAGATAAAAGGAATGTTAAAGCCAGCCGGCCTTTATTCCTCTTTTGAATTGTTTTTCAATTTTGATTTATAACACCAATTCAAATTTGGAAAATAAGAACACGTATGAAAAAGTAAATCAAAACTTATCATTTTCAAATAACGGCCGGCTGACACTGTATACATTCATATGTTACCTGATAGGCTAGCATCAATTGCCGCTTTTAATCCATCGGGATTAGCCCCAGGAACAAGCATACCATTCACCACAAACGTTGGCGTTGAGCTTATACCAAGAGACTGTGCCTCTGTGATCTGGTTTTGAACTGTTGTGGCTGTCTCAGGGGAATTAACGCAGGTTTCAAACTTAGCTGTGTTTAAACCTAGATCCTTTGCAAAGGTCTTAAACTGCTCTTTAGATTTCTCTACAGTAATATCCATTTGCTTTTGAAACAGAAGGTCATGAAACTTCCAGAAAGCATCGTTTCCCTGATCAAATGCGCACTCCGAAGCAATGGCAGCATCCTTAGACCATGGGTGATTAGGTAGTGGTAGCTGCTTATAAACCAATTTCACCTTATTCTTGTATTGATCTAAGATTCCAGGAAGCATATCAGTGGCACGCTTGCAGAAAGGGCACTGAAAATCCGAATACTCAACTACTGTAACCTTTGCACTCTTGTTCCCTTTGATGGGGACATCATTCAAAGAAATCTTTTTCATTGTTTCATCAAGTGGATTAACCTTAGAGTCAATCAATTCACCAAGAATTATATACTTTCCATCTTTAGTCATAAGAATTGAAACTGACTGGCGCCCTAAAGGGATTGTTCCCTTCTTCATCCCTGCTACACCTGCATCCTGGAATTTTTGAGTCTCTATAGGTTCACCAAAAATTAAGTATCGCCCATCATTACTCACTAAAAAAGGTACATCTCCTGATCCCTTGGATGACTGAACTACAAAAGTGCCCTTTTTGAAACCCTGAATTGAGCTCTTCTCATAACCCTTTACCTCAATTTTAGCATCTGCAGGCACCCTTGCCCCCAAGGTCCTTTTAAGAAAGAGTTGGAGCCTCTTTGCATCTTCAGACGATATGTTTTGAGCAAAGCTCCGAACTTCGAGCGCAGCAAGACATAGAATCATCATTAATATTGAAAACAACTTAAATCTCATTTTACCTCCTCAAATACTCAAAAGATTGCGTAAAATATACCACCACTTATCTGAAAAGCAACCAAAATCTGATTTCTGATTGCTTAAGTCTGATGTATGCCTAACTCAAATTTTGGATTAAGGAATTTGAATCATTAATCTCATACAGAACTTCGTTAGAAGAACATCAAAACACTCATACTCAAAGTCTGCGATTGTTAGAACCGTAATTGATGTGAGATGTATTTGTATATATCTGTATATCAAGGTTTAACAGTTTTTATTTCGTTATTCACTTTCACTAAAAACCCTATCAAAAATATAGTCCACCTGTTTTAAGTCATGCTTTACGTCAAAGCACTCTTCTATTTCATGAAGAGAGAGACAACGTATTATCTCTTCGTCTTTGAGTATTATATCCTTGAAATTAACTTTTCCTCCCCAGCTTTTCATCGCGTTTCTCTGGACAAGAACATAAGCTTTTTCTCTTGATAGTCCCTTGTCAATTAATTTAAGTAATATCTTTTCTGAAAAAATAAGACCACGAGTAAGCCAGAGGTTTTTTTCCATATTTTCTGGATATATCTCGAGTGTATCAAGAAGCCCCCGAAGGCGATATAGCATAAAATCAACTAAAATAGTAGCATCAGGACCGATTACCCTTTCTACCGATGAGTGACTAATATCACGCTCATGCCAGAGTGGAATATTCTCGAGCGCGGAGATAGCGTAAGAGCGAACTAGCCTCGAAAGCCCGCATAGGTTTTCAGATAGCACAGGATTTCTCTTATGGGGCATGGCGGATGATCCCTTCTGTCCTTGAGTAAACGGCTCCTCTAGCTCTATGACCTCAGTTCTTTGAAAGTGCCTGATCTGCAAAGCAATCTTTTCAATCGTTGAGGCTATTATCGAGAGCATCAGGAAATACTCCGCATGTATGTCACGCTGAACAATCTGAGTGGAAACCTTTGCTGGTTTAAGCCCAAGAACACTGCATACATGCTCTTCTACAAAAGGAGGCACGTTTGCGAAGGTTCCAACAGCGCCGGAAATTTTACCAACGCTTACAACATCTCTTGCCCTTTCCATCCGATCGAGGTTTCTTTTCATCTCGTCATGCCAGATTGCAAAAACAAGACCCAGGGTTATAGGCTCTGCATGAATCCCATGTGTCCTGCCAATCATGGCTGTGTATTTATGTTTATATGCAAGCCCTCTTAGAACCTCGATCACCAGCTTCAAATCATCAACTATTATAGTCGCCGCATCCCTTAGTTGAAGTGCAAAGGATGTGTCCAAAACATCAGATGATGTAAGCCCAACATGAATATACCTCGACTCTTCCCCCACATATTCTGAAACGCATGTAAGAAAGGCTATAACATCATGCTTTAACGTCTTCTCTAACTCTTCAACCCGTGTTGCATTAAAACTTGCACGCTCTTTAATGTTTGCTAAAGATTCAACCGGGATCCGTCCAAGCTTAGCCCAGGCTTCGCAGACTGCGATCTCTATACGAAGCCAGTTCTGATACTTAGCATCCTCATTCCAGATTCTTGACATCTCGGGTCGCGAGTATCTTTGGATCATACTATTGCAACCTCTCCTAAACCATTTCTTTGAGCAACAGAGAGTCTTATGCGTTCGCTTCCGTTTTTTATAATGGCAGAATGTGCGCTCTCTAGGGCCTTTTTTGGCGTGTTATTCACCTCACTTAAATGAGCGAGGATTACGTATCGGAGTTCCTCGTGTATGAGATTTTGAAGAAGTTCTGCCGCATCCTCATTCGAGAGGTGCCCCAAACGACTCTTTATCCGTTGCTTTAAATCCCATGGGTATGTACTATAAAGAAGCATACCTTCATCATAGTTGAACTCTAAAATAAGTGCATTTGATCCCCTTAGTCTTTCCCTTACAAGAGCGGTTACAGACCCTATGTCCGTTACAATACCCAACTTTTTATGGTCTATTTCAATTGTAAATCCAACTGGGTCCAATGCGTCATGTGGAACAGGAAATGGGGTAATTAAGGCATCATTTAGAAAGAACTGAGAACCTGGTTGAAATTCTTTAAGATCTTTAACCTTATCCTTCCATAGTGAAACTGTGCTTGATGAAACGTAAACCGGTGCTTTGATCTGAGGAATGGCGGCAACGTGGTCTGTATGCTCATGTGTAATGAGCACCGCATCTATATCAGACATTTGAACACCCAGTTTTTTAAGTCTAACGGTAAGTTGTCTATGACTTATACCCGCATCCACTAGAATCTTTGTTCTTCTTGTTTCAACAAAAAGAGAGTTTCCAGAGCTACCACTTGCAAGCGTACAGATCTTCATTATATTCCCGATACTAGTATGAGTTAGGTTGAGTTTAGTTGTCAACTATTAATTTCCTTTATGGTATCCTTTGTTTATGGAGGGTACAGGAGAAATAATCCGAAAGCACTATTATTTCATGGATAAAGAAGGAAACCTCTTTTTTGAAGGAGATCAGATTACAGACCCCTGGGTGTATAGATTCTTCCTTAGGTCTTTAAATGAAACAGAAGACGGTCGGTTGCTTGTGGTATGCGAAAATGAACACTGCTACATAGAGGTTGAGGACGTTCCTTATATAATAAATGATATATCAGTTATACAGTTTGAAAAGGAGGGAATAGTACACATCGAGCTTCTTTTTAAAGGCGGATATAGAGAGGTGCTTGACCCCTCTACCCTGCATGTCGGTAAAGATAACATCCTTTACTGCCGAGTAAGAAAGGGCAAATTCCTAGCAAGATTTAACAGAAGGTCTTATTATCATATAGTTAACTTTGTTGAATACAATGATAAAACAGGAGAATTTCAAATTAAGGTCAAGAATAAACCCTTCACGATAATGCCATACCATTTTAAAATGAGTTAAAACTCGTATAAAATAATAGGCAACAAAAGGAGGATTAGGATGTTTAGTTACAGAATTAAGAACTATAGTCACTTATCTTTAATCGTCATTTTTCTTATTTTAATTGGATGCAGCCCTGCGAAAACCGTTTTTTATAAGACACCCGATATTAAAATTGCGAACTACCAAATCATCGAAATACCCAACTTCAATAAAAACGATAAGGAATGGGTTCCCTATGACTCAGCTTCACTAATTCCAGATATGGTGGCTGAGAAACTAAGAACATCCAATCATTTTAATGAGATTATCCGCTCTGAATCCGATATAGCATCAAGAGAAAGGGTGCTCCTTGTTAAAGGAACTGTAACTGGTTATAAGCCTGGTTGTAAATTTTGTGAGTTTTTAGCTGGCAGAATCAATGACAAGGGAAAAAGCTCGGTATCTGTCAGAGTAAAGTTAATTGATAAAATCACAGGTGACGTGATAGCAGATGCAGAGATGGAGGGAAGAGCCAAAAACCCTGGAACTGGTTCAAGTAGATATACAAGAGTAGTGGATGAAATTGTCAAACTCATTTCAAACGTGAATAAAGAAAGCTCATAACACTTTTAGATTAATTACAATCTCCTACTTTTGCTCTGCTCCTTGCAATTCGATAAGTCGTCTCTTTGGATAATCTCTATGGGAAATGCTAAGCAGCGATGTATCAAAAAAACATATCTCTAATTCAAAAAGCTGAAAAAGAAAAAGGATCCACGAGTCTTGTGAAAACACGCATTATGGCTTATATTTAAACTTATCCAAAAGAAAGGGGAGTAGAGAAAGGGGGTGAGGAAGAATTGAAACCTAAAATACTTTTCTTGATCTTGGCCGCAGCCCTTGGGTTCTGGATTGCATACCCTTTCTATAGCCTTATAATTGCAATTGCACTAGGATGTATCCTTGGTGCTATCGCTTTTGTAGTTATATGGGGGCTTGAGTCAAGGATGAATGAATTTACCCCAAGAGCAATACTCGGAGGAGGTATAGGAATTTGTGTTGCGTCACTATCCTTCTTTGCGATTAAAATAGCGTTTGATAGTTTAAGTATTCCTTCTAATATTACTCCATATATACTACCTATTATTTTTCTTTCCTTTTTTTATATCGGAATTACAATTGGAGCAAAAAAGGGCTTTGAATTAGATCAAACAGCAAGAAAAACCTCAGCCAAGAATAATTATAGGACTCCAAAGATACTAGATACTAGTGTAATAATAGACGGAAGAATAGCAGATGTTGCTGATACAGGATTTATCGAAGGGATTATGATTGTACCAAAGTTCATTATTAAGGAGCTTCAATATATAGCAGACTCTCCTGACCCAATTAAACGCGTAAGAGGTAGAAGAGGGCTAGATGTACTCAAACGCATGCAAGAGATTCCTAACATTGTAATTAAAATCACAAGCCATGATTTTCCAAGGGTGCGAGAGGCAGATTTAAAACTAGTTGAGCTGGCGAAGAGTCTAAGAGGGATTATCATTACGAACGATTTCAATTTGAATAAAGTCGCAGGGCTTCACCGCGTAAAGGTGCTTAACCTCAATCAACTCGCAAGCGCACTTAAACCCATAGTGCTGCCAGGTGAGACTATGAATATACGCGTTGTTAAAGAAGGTAAGGAAGAAAATCAAGGTGTAGGTTATCTCGAAGATGGAACCATGGTTGTAGTTGACGATGCAAGGAAATACGTTGGAAGGGAAATCGAGGTTTCTGTTACAAGCGTTCTTCAGACCCCTACAGGGAGGATGATTTTCTCAAGGGTTAAAGAAGAGAGTTTAATCTCTGATCTTCATGTTTAATCTAAAAGTAGCTGCAGTAATTGCAGCCGCTGGACTCGGAAAAAGATTCGGTGAAGGTTTAAGGAAGCAGTTTCAACCGCTCTCTGGAAAGCCGCTTATTGTATATTCAATCGAGAGATTTGAAGAATCCAAGTTAATAAATGAAATCATCCTTGTTGTTCCAAAGGATTCGATCAACTACTGTCAAAGAGAAATCAAAGATAAGTTTCAATTTAAAAAGATTACAAAAATCATACCGGGTGGAAATGAAAGACAGCAATCAGTAAAAATGGGATTTCATTCAGTCTCGAGTGAAACTGACGTAGTAGTAGTACATGATGGAGTACGCCCATTTGTAACAACAAGGATGATTGATGAGGTTATCAAAGAATCTTTAAATACAGGGGGGGCAATCGCTGCTATACCAGTAAAGGATACGGTAAAGAAATCTTCTACTAATAATCACGTTGAAAGGACCCTTTCACGCGACGCCCTATGGCTTGCTCAAACACCACAGGCTTTTCAGTACAATGTTCTAAAATCGGCTTATGAAAAAACCGAAAATGACGGATTCCTAGGCACTGATGAATCCTCGCTTGTCGAGAGAATAGGCATCCGTGTCACGCTTGTCGCTGGCTCTCAGACAAACATAAAGATAGCTACCAAGGAGGACCTACTCCTCGGAGAGTTAGTGTTGAAGGAAGGAACAAGACTATTAGATAATGATCAATATGACCACGGAGAAAATATAACACAGAGTGAAAGATATTAATCGTAGAATCAAACCTGCTTACTATTCTCTCATGCACAAAACAAAGGCTAAGTGCAATCTTCGGCTAAGAACACCTTATTCTGGAATCTAAAATCGTTAAGTGTATTCATAATGGAAAATCAATGCACCGTGTAGGCATCGGGTTCGACGCCCATAAATTCTCACAAGGACAAAAACTCATTATAGGAGGGGTAGAGATCCCTTTTGAACTGGGACTAGAAGGCCACTCAGATGCGGATGTTTTAACTCATGCTATCTGTGATGCTTTACTAGGAGCCATGGGAGAAAGAGACATCGGGAGTCATTTTCCAAATACCGATTCCCGATATAAAGGTATATCGAGTTTAGTTCTACTAAGGGAGGTCTTAACATTATCGTATTCCAAAGGATTTATGGTCGAAAACATAGATGCTGTTGTCGTCTGTGAACAACCAAAGATTTCTGCGCATGTTTCTCATATAAAAAAGAAGCTTGCTTCTGTAATCGGAGTTCCAGAGAAATCTCTAGGCATTAAAGCAACTACAACAGACGGTATGGGATTTACAGGCAGGGGTGAAGGAATAGCAGCCTATGCTGTTGTTCTCATTAAGACCATTGATTAATGAATTCCTTTCTCTCGAAATATAAAATCCTTCCTCCGCTTTCAGGGTTTATCTTAGGAATACTACTTAGCGAGTATTTTGGAAACGAATGGATACTTATTACCATCGTCTCTCCTGTTTTTGTTGCTATATATTTAATCAAACCTAAATTAGGTTTCTTAATCTTTGTTCCAATCGGCCTTCTATTTTCTGCAAAACCGTACCTTCAAGAAAATAATGTTTTGAACTTTGCGGGGAAGGAACTTGATATAGAGGGTGTACTCTATAAATCCCCTGAGAGCAGAGAGAAAGGATCAAGATTATTTATTGATGTTGATAGGATTGTTATAGGAGGAAAAGAAAAGCATGCTTCTGGAAAAGTAATTATGACTACAGAGGAAACGATCACAGGACTCGCATACGGTGATAGAATAAGGGTAATTGAGGCAAAACTCCGACCTATTAGAAGTTTTCAAAACCCGGGTAGTTTTGATATTAGACGCTACTATGAAAGACAAGGAGTTTATGCCAGAGGATTTGTCCCAGGAAAGGAATGGATCATCTCTTTTGGTAAAAGTAAGGGCTCAAATTCCTTTGTTCACGCAGTAGACAAGCTTAGAGTCAAGTTTGCTAATTTTGTAAGAAAGAAATCTCCATTTCCCGAAAGCGAGGTGCTTAATTCCATCACGATTGGCGATCAAGGAGGGATACCTCCAGAGTTAAGAAATGAATTTTCTGAGGCTGGAATTGCCCATCTTCTTTCGATCTCAGGGCTTCATGTGGCAGCAGTTGCATTTGTTTTTTACATAATAATAAAATGGATCCTCAAACGCTCTGAATACCTTCTTCTCAGGTTCCAGGCGCCAAGACTTACAGCCGCACTAACAATCCTTCCTGTTTTTATTTATATGTTTGTCGCAGGATTTGCCACCCCGGTAGTACGAGCCTCAATAATGGCTGTAGTCTATCTGGTCTCAATAGTTATAGGAAGAGAGGAAAATAAGTTAAATACACTCGCAGTCTCAGCTTTTATAATCCTGTTATGGCATCCCTGGGCACTATTTGAACTCTCGTTTCAACTCTCTTTTGCTTCAGTTCTCGGAATACTTCTAATGCATAGATTTTATCCTTTTAAGTTAAACACATTTAAAGACAAACTTTTCACAAGCGTAAAAACCACCTTTGCTGCGTCGTTCGCTACTTTACCCTTCATCGTAAACACCTTCGGAACTATCTCTATTGTATCAATGCCTGCAAATCTGATTGCTGTTCCATTTGTTGAATTTTTGATAGTCCCTCTTGGGCTTATTACCTTTCTAACCTTTCTAGTATCCGAAGCTGTTGCTAGGGTCTTTCTCTATGGAGACGTTTTTCTTATTAAATTACTAATCTTAGGAACAAAAGAATTAGTAAAATTCCCCCTTTCTTCACTGACTGTCCCTTCACCAAGCTATAAAACTTGGTTAGTGCTGATACCTTCGATAATTCCTCTTCTTTTTTGGAAGAAATATCACAAACTAAGATTTCTACTTCCTGTTTTTATTTTGGGATTTCTTGTCACATGGGCTTTCACCAGTTTAAGAAATCCAAACTTTGGTTTTCTAGAAGTAAACTTCCTTGATGCCAGCAGTAGAAATATAACATTCATAAGGCTTCCCAAAGAAAAAACAATCCTAATCGACGGCGGGTTTTCAAAAGTTAATATGGGAGGTTTTATTGAACAGAGCGTTGTGATCCCTTATCTTCTTAAGTCAGGTGTAACGAATATCAACTATCTGATTTTGACATCACTAGATAAAGATCATTTAGAAGGAGTCAAAAACATACTGCAAAAATTCAAGGTAGAAAGTATCTGGACGAACGGAAGAAAACTTGATGGTGAGCTTTGGGGGATAATTAGAGATAAAGGCATCGTTTGGAAAAATATATTGGATGAAAAGATAGAAACCCTTGATATAGAAGGTGTAGAGGTCGAATTGCTTAAACCCGAAGGGGAATTTAACATAAAAGATTCATCTTTACCCTATCCAATTTTGGTGAGGTTGATCTTCAAAGAAGTAGGTTTAATTATTGGCGAAGGTATAACTGATGCAAATGCTATAACGAGACTTTTCGAATTTAACAGAGGTAAAATCCAAAATAGTGTGATCTATTTTCCCGAAGTCTTTATGAAGCAAAAAGGAAGCTTGGATTTTATCAGAATGCTTTCTCCCAAGATTATTGTAACAAATTCCGCCTTAGAAAATATTTTAAAATTAGACAATGAAAGAAAATTAAACAAATACTATAACTCAAGTGTTTTTCAAACTGATACGCTAGGTTTGGTGACAGTTCTTACAGATGGAAAGCATTTACAGGTTAAAACATTTTTAGATAAAAAGGTTAATCTTATAAATTAAGCTTTAAGCATGAAAAAGTATCTAATTCTAATAATAATAGCAGTAGTAGTTTTAATATATATCTTTCTTCCATCGGGTGATGACACTCGAGAAATAGAAGTAATTTTAGATGGAGTTATACAGGCTGGAAGGGAAAAGAACCTGGATGGGGTAATGGAGCATTTCTCAATAAGCTACAGAGACGACTACGGTGCAACGTATCCAGTGGTAAGAAACATTGTAAAAACCTTTTTTGATAAGTTTGATGGCTTTGACGGTAAATATTCCGATTTGACAGTATCAATAGATGACACTGAAGAAGGAGAGAAACAGGCAGTTGCAAATTTTGACATATCTGTCTCAGGTATAAGGTCTAGCATCCCTACCCCCATCTTAGGAAGTGGAGACGTTCCTCAAAATCTTATTGTAACCTTAAGAAAATCTAAATTAACAGGCTGGAAAATAGTAAAGGTTGAAGGCGTAGAGTTAGAAGAGAATTTTTAAAGATTTAGGAGACCTTAAATTGAAGAAAGCCTAATCGTCTTCGAGTTTTCCATGTATAAAATCGCTTAGTACCTCTATATTGGTGTTTTTTCCTTCTTCCACCGTTCCTTCAAATATGATTTTGCCCTTGTAGAGAAAAGCAATTCTATCTGATATCTCAAATGCGCTTGCTACATCATGAGTGATAACAACGCCAGTTATGCTAAATTTTTGCTGCATGTCTCTTATTAAATGATTAATTCTACTAATATTTGGTGGATCAAGTCCTGTTGTTGGTTCATCATAGAGAAGAATCTTTGGTTCCGAAGCCATTGCCCTTGCTAACCCAACACGCTTTTTCATGCCACCGCTAAGGTCAGAAGGAAGTTTGTCCTCTATTCCCGGAAGCCCCACAAGTTCAAGGTTTTTTGCTACGATTTCCTTTATCTCATCTTCATTGTGTTTTGAATGCTCCCTTAGAGGATAAGCAATGTTTTCCGCTACGGTCAGTGAATCAAAGAGAGCTGCTCCCTGGAAAAGCATACCGATCTTTCTTCTTACATGAATAAGATCCCCTTCATCCATTGGAACTATGTCCTCACCTTCTATAATAACTTCACCTCTATCTGGTTTTATAAGGCCTGTTATCTCTTTAAGAAGAACGCTTTTCCCGGTGCCACTGCCACCCAGTACAGTTATAGTTTCCCCCCTTCTAATCGGGAGTGTAACACCTGTATGCACCTCCTTTGAGCTAAATGACTTATGAACATCTTTTATCTCTATGATGAATTCTTCTTTCATCCTTAATTACCTACTTAATCAGGAATAGAAACATGAATGGTTTATTTATATATCAGCGGATTCGGTTCACTTTAAATTCTAGAATGAGTCTAATTACCTAATGCTAGTTTGTCAAAAACTAGAAATTAGTCTTTAACAACATAAAGGATTAAACCATCTTGACAAAGGTAGGCTTTTAGTGTTGGATATTTAGTAATACTAAATAATTATATCACATATGTCAATTTTCGACTCAAAGTACAGAGATAAGCACGTAAGCGCGAGGATAGCCAGATCTCATTTTCGTATAAGTCAGGCTATTAAGAATATGTTGTGGGACGAATGCAAGTTAAAAAGTCTAACACCTGCACAGATTCAGACTCTTCTATTTATCCGCTATATAAGGCCTGATTCAGCTACCGTTAACACACTTGCTAAGTCTCTTTCATCCACTCCTGCTACAGCTAGTGTTGTTCTGGATGCTTTGCAAAAAAAGAACTTGGTAATGAGAAAAAGAAAGGAAGGTGATAGGAGAGTTGTTTTTTTAAGTTTGACCTACAAAGGTTTGAATACCATCCAAAAATTGGAAGGCCTTGGCAATGAGCTCCAAAAAATTATTGAGGAGCTGACCGTTGAGGAACAAGAGGTATTGTTAAGTTCTTTATCTAAAATTGAAAGGTTGCTAAGAGAAAAGGGATATGCCTTGATAACGGAAACGTGTCTGACTTGCTGTTATTTCAGACTGAACATACATCCAGGAGCGGAAAAACCACATTATTGTAGGCTTTTCAATATTGATATGGGTAGGGATGAGATATACAGGGAATGTCCAGAGTATCACGAGCTCCAAATGTAAACTAAAAATTTTTTAAGATAAATATTTAGGAGTCCTAAATAAAATAGGATGGAACACCAAGAATACGAAGATAAATTTGAAGAGTATCCCATCGGTGGACTCTTTGATGAAGAGGAACCCTTCCTTGAACCTCTTGAGGATGAATCT
This sequence comes from Candidatus Dadabacteria bacterium, assembly GCA_023250035.1. Taxonomy (GTDB): domain Bacteria; phylum Desulfobacterota_D; class UBA1144; order Nemesobacterales; family CSP1-2; genus CSP1-2. Next base: position 168 of record JAHFBK010000061.1, on the reverse strand, counting down.
CTACAAGATAGAACTGAGGCAGAGTTTAATACTCAGATTGCATCTCCAAGGACTAAAACACAAAAAGAGAAGAGTGCAGATGAGAAACTCAGACTCCTCCAAATCTACTTTAAAGATATTGGGAATGAGACAATTTTTACTCCTAAGGAGGAAATTGAGGTTTCAGTA
>JAHFBK010000060.1 GCA_023250035.1 Candidatus Dadabacteria bacterium | reverse complement strand
GTGGCTTTTCCGATTAAAAACAAATGATCAAAATATGGCTAGAAAATTCAACGCTCGACTCTCATCACACATAAAATCTTTAGGACAATCTGTAGGGATTCCCGATCTCTTCGTAAAACGACAAACAACTCTTCCTCAGCCTCTTGTTTGTCCACGCTTTGAAATGTGGCCCAAAACCGATATTGGTCTCTATTCTGGAAACGATAAGTATAACGGCACGCTTGTAACATACAGCTATCATGAGGGTCAATACTACCATATTCCACATTTACAACTATCGGATTTAAACAAACTTTATTCCGAGATCAGTAATTCTTGGAAGATGGTTGCTTGTAAATGCTTTCAGCTTAATCCTTCCTGTTGTGGTGTTGGTTGTTACAACTGCTTTCTAATTGACTGTGATAGATGTGACGGTACGGGTTGGAAAGACTTTACACAATGGGTTCAGAATAATTACAAGGTAAACTATTCTTCAAGATTTCCAATTGCCGAGTTTTAAAGCTAAGATTGCACATATTTACCCAACAATTACAACTCTAAAAGCCTATTTGCCACATAATAGAGGTGCTTTTATCAAATCCTTCATAAATAGCTTAATAATTTTTATCGTGTATAAGCAGTTATAATTTATATTCCTTTTGTTTTTGGTAATTCATTCACTAACAATATATTTCTAAATATATAATTTACTCGTCTATTCTAGAGTCTGTTGTCGTTCAGAAACTAGGGCTTTGTTTCTGATCACAAAGTGGGGATTTCCAGTTTTGTTCTTTGTTAGTATTTTTCAGTTAGCTTCATTCCGATCTCGTATCCCATGAGGTATGTGTATTGAATCTTTCACCCATCTCCAACCGGCTCAATACACTTCGGACTTTCATTCTTTGGTGAGTTTACAATAGTAGATACCTTGTAAGCTTCCATTTCATCTGAAGGATAGGGCTTCAATAGAGTTGAGAGTTTATCCTTATCACTTAACTGTGGATCAATCCACATACCTTCATCTTTCTCGTGAAGGATAACTGGCATCCTATCATGTATGGGTTTCATTATCTCATTTGCCGATGTTGTTATTATGGTAAAGGTAAGTAGTATCTCTCCATCTGGATTCTTCCATTCATCCCATAGTCCCGCAAATGCGAATGGCTGCCGATTTTTCAATATAAATCTGTAAGGAATCTTAGTCCCCTTCTTTGCAGTCTTACTCCATTCGTAGAATCCATCAGCTAATACCAGGCATCTCTTCTTCTTAAATGGTGTTCTGAAGCTTGCCTTTTCTGTGAGTGTCTCAGATTTTGCGTTAATCATCTTATAGCCACTCTTGACATCCTTTGCCCAAAAAGGGACTAACCCCCATCGCATCGTTACCAATACTCTTCTATCTTCGTCTACTCTAACTATTGGATGTGTTTGTGTTGGTGCTATGTTGTACCGTGGTGAGAATAAAGCCCCACTTGGATCAACATATCCAAATCTGGATTGTAGGTCATCTTTGTCAGTTGTTAATGTGATCCGTCCACACATGGTTTTATCCGATGAGTTATTAATTTCGACTCATATAAATTTCTATACACACGATTTGACCATCTTCATCAAACCCTGCAAAAATCCCAGGTGCTAGTTTAATATCATCTTCTTGAAGACCGTCCATTTGAAGAAATGTACGTTCACTTACGTCAAACACACGTTATAATATATACTTAAAAGACTATTAGGAAGGAAGATGTGATGCATTGTGACGAGACCACAGCAGAAGGAACTCGTGTGAAGGAGACTGCAACTGGTAAGAAGGGGAAGCTGGTAAAGGGCCCTGCTGGTGTTATCTGGGTCAAACCTACTAATTCGTGCTGGGTTCAATTCGATGTGGAGCCACATCCAAAGCTTGTACCCTGCCCGAATCTCGAGCCAGAGTAACAAAGCTAACTTTCTCGTTCATTCTAGGTTACGTTAGGTAATATTAAGGTAGAGTAATTAAAAACCTCCGCTTGATGCCGGTTTCCAATGGACTGCACTTAATAAATCTAGTACATTTACCCTGAGATTGCAGAAACGGGTGTTTTGTTGAGGAAGGAAACGATAAAGGAGGAGTTATGCAGGAAATCCTACCCGGTATCTTTCATTGGATCACATTCCATGAGGGAATCGAACAAGACGTCCATTCCTACTACATCGCTGCTTCTGACCCAGCAATCTTGATTGATCCCAGGGTACCTGCGGATGGACTCGGCTGGTTCAAGAAACACAAGCCACCCAAGCACATTTATTTAACCAATCGGCACCACTATCGGCATGGTGGACAGTTCGCGAATTACTACAGCGCCAAGGTCTGGTGCCATAAGGACGGGCTTCACGAGTTCAAAAAGGGCGAAAAGGTGGAAGCGTTCAATCATGGAGACGAGCTCTCCAGCGGAATACTTGCGTTAGAGGTCGGGGTGCTATGCCCAGAGGAAACCGCCTTTTATATCCCTTTACATAACGGAATTCTTTCAATCGGAGATGCCATCATACGGGATGATGATGAATTAGGTTTTGTCCCCGACTATCTAATGGGAGATGATCCAGATGCGGTTAAGCGTGGTTTGCGGAAAGTTTTCCTGGCGCACCTTGAGCTAGACTTCGACCACCTGCTCTTTGCCCATGGAGAGCCTTGGATCGGCGGTGCCAAGATGGTGTTGCGTCAGTTCCTGAAAGGGTTGGTAGTTTGAACTGTGCTTTAAAGTGTACTACTTCCGATCCTTCAGAAATAGCTTGGGCATTCGGATATTAAGAATACGATGGTATATTTAGATTTTGGGTCTGGATACATGGGATTTTTATGAGGGGTTGGAGTTTAAGTACAATGGAGAGCTAAATGAAGCTAGAAGATGGGGAAACATTAGCGAAAGAGTTAATGGAAAGACAAGGGCTTAATGATTGGGAGTTTAGATTTGATAATGCTGTAAGGCGTTCTGGAGCATGTCACTGTCAAAAGAAGCTAATAACTCTTTCTCCATATCTCACTCAGCTTAATGATGAAAGATACGTGAGAAATACAATACTTCATGAAATAGCCCATGCCTTAGCTTGGATTGGATTTAAGGAACATGGGCATGGGCGAAAGTGGAAAGCAATAGCTAATGCGGTAGGTTATACTCATAAAATTGTTTCTTCAATGCGTGTGGTTGCACCGAACCCGAAGTTTGTTGGCCTCTGTCCTAATTGTGGTCATACGATTCTGAAGAACAGACGAGATAAAACGGCATGTAGAAAGTGTTGCAACGATTTTAATTATGGGAAATTCTCGGAAGAGTTTTTGTTTAATTGGATTAGGGCACGATAGCTTTTTGTGAAGAGATATAGACTAGTTTTTATGTTTTATGGGAAAAATGAATCAATCCAGCAAAAGTTCAAACAGGGGTTATCAAAAAAGAAAAGGTTCTCTCAATAAGATAAAACCGAGGGTACATCAGATGGAGGAGAAAAGAAATCTTTTAAAATTCATCCAGAAGTTGAGAAAAATTAAAGGGAAATAAGTATTATTTAGATCCTTATCGAGTACACCGCTAAGGGGCGAGATCCCAAGAACGAACGGGGTCAGGTCTCAATATTTGACATAACGAGATAATGAATGTTAAAAGTTGAGACACGACTCCATTGATAGTAGTAATAACCCCATCTATCGAAATAGTATACAAGAACAAAACTAAGTAAAATAGTAGGAGCTATGCGTAAAATCCATAGACAGCATCTATTCAAATGGAAGGGGCTATTAATAGCTCTAGTTCTTCTTAGTGTTTATCTCTACTATAGAACCCATAACATTACTAGTCACCTAGATATCTTCCCACCCAAACAAGTTGAAGTTGCTGAGGGTGAATTTATTAAATGTTCTGTAATCCGAGTAGTGGATGGCGATACTTTTCATTGTAGGCTTACCAATGGCAATGATGCAAAGGTTAGGCTAACAGGAGTTGATACCCCTGAAATCGAGATGAATCCAAAAGCTATTATGGATGCAGAAACAAGCGGACAAGATTTAGAAACCATAGTCTCACTTGGAAAGAAAGCGGACAACTTTACCAAGTCATATCTCAAGCCAGGAACAACAGTAAAGCTTGAATTAGTTACCCAGCCTAGAGACAAATACAGTCGTCTTCTTGCTTATGTCTACCTCTCTGATGGAACTATGCTTAACGCCTTACTCGTTCAGGAAGGATATGCCCAGGTTATGACCATTCCGCCTAATGTTAAGTACCAGGACTTGTTTTTGAAGTTACAGAGGGAAGCCAGAGAGCAAGGGAAAGGATTATGGGGAGAAGAGTAAGGACTTGTAGATATATCTTAGGCAATAACCTGATAATGTCTAAACCAGCATAACCCGCGCACGGGTGTCAAAGACTCCTTCGCGGGCAAGACTCGCTGGAAGTACACGAGCCTTCGCTGGGGCAAGGCGGCAGCCGCCGCGTCGGGTGCATGAGCATCGCCAAGGCAAGTGATTCAACCTTAGAACCTGTAAAAATATAAATTCCTCTGTCACTCTGACCCATTCGATGCCTCATGATAAACTCCGCAAGGAGTCTCGACCACGCCGGATGAGATTCTTCACCGCTTTTATGTAGGGGTGGAGAGCTATCCACCCCTACCTCCTTGCTTGCAACAAAAATTACGGAAAGTTATGCAATATACTATAATTCGTGATCCCAAATAAACGGTATCGCGAATAATGGTGTTGGTCACGGCGTCGGCAGATTCTTACACCTGGGATCGAAGTTGCAGTTCACGAGCTGCACGACCTCCCCCGTGTCCGGAACCACCTCTAGGAAGTTGCCGATTTTTCGCGCGTAGAACTTTCGCTCGACAATACCCGGCTCAAGTAGCGATCTGTTGTCAGTTACCACGCAATCGCCGACTGAGCAGAAACGATCCGCGAGCATTTTAGGAACGAGCTGGTCGAGTTCGGGGTTGTTGCCGAATTTGTAGGTTGTGGACACGACCTGCGCTATATCCTCGGCATTAGCCAGTGAGAACTCCTCGCGGTTAACGTCGCCAAATTGGGGCGATGCAGGGAAGATGATACCCGGCTCGTCTCCGTCACGCCCTGCCTTGAAGCTGCCGTCTATGCTGACTAGTTCTGGTATACTGGGATTGTCACCTTTGAAGCTCTCGAAATTCTTGACCTCCTCGCCGCAATACCAGGTGTTCCCATCTTTGGCCTGGGCAAACCAGTCGTCGGTGTCCTCGATGAGGTCGCCGTCGTCGAAGACCTGGTCGTGGGACACGATACACGTCACCCCATCGATTAGCTTCGTTTCGTTCAAGATTTGCACCCTGTTGAACTCGCTTCCGGCCACGTATTCCCATAGGTTGCCGATCTTCAACGGGAAGTAGGGGTTCGGGTTCTTGGGGTTCTTGGGGTTGTCGAAGAGACCCGGCCCGAACTCTGGGTCGTAGCGGTCCTCCCCGGTGAGTTGGCAACCTTCAAACCGCCAATCCAGTTGATCTTGGCAGAGTTGAAGGCTCTCGTCGCGCGAGGCTTCGGCGTCTGCGTTACATTTCGCTCGATCCGCCTGTTCAGGCTCGTTGACGCAAATGGCGCTCGCGACCAAAAAGTCGGCCTGGGCCTCCTTCCCGCAGGCATCGAAGAGAAGATTCGCTGTCTGAGAGCAGAACCCCGTCTGTTGCGCCGATACGATACCGGGCATTGCCAAAACAACTATCAAAGCAACTGCAACTCCTAATACATGGGCTGCTAATACTTTTATACGTTTCATACTGCACCTCCTTATTTGGTTTTATATACATGATATCAGGGAGACAATTACGGGAACCTTTCCTGAACATTACAACTTGGAAAGGTTCACAAAATGTGAAGAGAGAATGGATCAAGAAGGCTATGCTCAAGTTATGACTGCCCCACCTAATGTTAAATACCAGTATATGTTTTTGAAGTTACAGAGGGAAGCCAGAGAACATGGTAAAGGATTGTGGGGAAGGTAAGAGAGAAAACTTATCAACAAAACTTTTCTGAGCAGTATTTAAATAAATAACATGGGGGGTATAGGGTCCCATCTACGTAATATACACAACTTATGTGTGTGCCAGGTGTGTCTCTAGAGAATGGATTCTAAGCTACTTCCTTATTTCCTCTTATGAGACGAACAATACTTAGACCCTGCTGAAGCAACTCTCTTACATCTTTCGCCTGCTTTATTTTTACCTGCACATATTACCTTCTCTTGTTTTTTAGCCATTACTTAATCACCTCCATCTTAGCTATATATCCTACTCCCTAAACCCCTTGATATGTTTATAGCACCTTTCAATGGGAAAAGCAAGCTTCAAAAAAAAAGTTTTAGGTTGGGTCTTGACAAATTTTAAATATGACCATATAATATATATACATGAATCCTAAAAGATTTAGACCAAAATTGATTCACGTTTATTTACATCCAAAAGAGGATCAGTTCATAAGAGAATACGCAGAAAGAAATTATCTCTCAGTTAGTGAGTTAATCAGGGGGTGGATTCACAAAGTGATGAAAAGAGAAGGTTATGAGATTACCGAGCCTTCCCTACCTGAAGGTAAACCAAAGAAAGGAGGTACATAATCATGGGAGTATTCAAACGATGGATAAAGACACTTCAATGACTGCTTACTGGTATATCCGTTATATGTTAAATGGTAAAGAGAAGTGGGAATCTGTAGGAAAGGTAGGAGAGATAACAAAGACTGTTGCGCAAAGGATTTTAGAGGAACGAAAACGAATGGTAAAACTAGGACAGTGGGATATGATAGAAGGTGACATACCTACCCTTTCTGAGTTTGCAGAGAAATACATAAATCATATAAGAGATATTAAGGACAACCGATCTTGGGCTTCGGCATTACACTACCTTAAAAATTTAACGAGCTTCTTTAAGGACAAAAAACTATCTCAAATAAATTCAAAGGATATTGATAGCTATAAGCGGCATAGACTTCGGGAAGTAAAACCAGCAAGCGTTAATAGGGAATTAGCTTGTCTTAGCCATATATTTAACTTTGCCAAACGTGAAAAGAAATTCTTCGGAAATAATCCTGTATCAGAAGCGAAGCTACTACCGGAACACAATCAGATTGAGCGTATTCTTACACCTGAGAAAGAAGAAAGACTTTTAAACTCTAGTTCACCTGAGCTTAGGGCTATTCTGGTATGTGCATTAAACACGGGAATGAGAAAAGGAGAAATTCTTACCCTTCGATGGACTAACGTAGACCTTGAGAATAATGTTATTACACTAGAGCATACAAACACCAAGAGTAAGGAGATGAGAAGGATTCCTGTAAACTCAGTCTTGAGAAAACCTCTATTGGAACAAAAGTTAAAGGTTGGTGGCTCTGAGTATGTGTTTTTAAGTTCAAATGGAAGTCCTTACAAAAGACACGACTCACTTAAACAGGCATTTAACGGAGCTTTAAGACGTGCAGAGATAAAAGGACTCAGGTTTCATGATCTCAGACACACGGCGGCAACCCGTATGATAGAAAGCAGAGCCAGCATTGTAGCAGTAAGTAGAATCCTTGGGCACGCAGACCTAAAGACAACAATGAGGTATGCTCACCCAGAAGATTCACTGAAGGACGCAGTAGAAAAACTAGGGAATTTTACCCTGAACCGTAGCAATTTCCGTAGCAATGAGAATTTGGAGAGATGAAAGTGTGTCGTAACTTCCTGAAAAGATTGGTGGAGCCGAAGGGATTTGAACCCTCGACCTCTTGAATGCCATTCAAGCGCTCTCCCAACTGAGCTACGGCCCCACATTATGCTTTTAATTTCCATTTGTGATGCGCATTCTCTTTATTGCCATCTCTATCATTGCTTATTACCATTCCATGCACACTGCGCATGGAATCAAGCTGCGATAGAGATAAAGCAAAATCAAATAATACCATAATTTAGCCCAGGTTAATTTATTGTCAAACCTAAAATTAATGTATAATTTTGTTTTAATCTTTGATATGAAATGCTGTAACTCTAAATGCCGTTTTTATAAATAAGGAGAACCATTTATGGATGTGATTAACGTAGGGTTGATTGGAGCAGGAACTGTAGGCTGCGGAGTTATAAAAGTTCTAAATGATAATAAGGGCATCATTGAAGATAGGCTCGGCGCCAGAATCCAGTTAAAGAGAATTGCTGATATAGACCCCGAGAGAAAAAGACCCATCGAGATCCCTAGAGCTTTACTTACAACCAATGCTTGGGAAATAATAGAAGATCGTTCGATTCCAATTGTGATTGAACTTGTTGGTGGAACTTCTGTGGCTAAAGATTTTATTCTAGGTGCTATAAGAAAAAGGAAGCACGTTGTAACAGCTAATAAGGCACTCCTCGCTTTACATGGCAGAGAAATCTTCAAAGCCGCCTCTGAACAAGGCGTTGAGGTTGGTTTTGAGGCAAGCGTCGCTGGTGGAATTCCCATAATTAGAGCAATAAGAGAAGGCTATGTAGCCAATAGAATTCTATCAATCTACGGAATAATAAATGGCACATCAAATTATATACTTTCCAAGATGTCTGAAGAAGGAAGAGAGTTTAATGATGTACTAAATCAGGCGCAAAACGAGGGCTATGCCGAAGCCGATCCATCACTCGACATTGATGGCATCGATGCAGCACATAAGCTTTCAATACTCATTATGCTTTCATTTGGGGCTCTTGTTGAGTTTGAAAGAATCCATGTAGAAGGAATCCGTAGTATTACCCCGCTTGATATCTCATTCGCTGATGAATTTGGATATAAGATAAAACTTTTAGCAATAGCTAAAGGAGGAAACCAGGGGATAGAAGCACGGGTTCATCCGACACTTGTTGAAAAAGGCACACCCCTCGCCGATGTGTCAGGAGCATTCAACGCCATTTATATAATCGGAGATGCAGTGGGCCCTAATATGCTTTATGGAATGGGAGCAGGCATGATGCCTACGGCAAGCGCAGTTGTAAGTGACATTGTACAGATTGCAAGAAGCATCATGCTTGGTAATTCTCATTCTTCACTGCCAAGATCCTTACAAGGAACGACTTCAATTCCCTCTGGTCTAGTTCCTATTAGTGAAATAACTACAAAGTATTATTTAAGGTTTCATGTAGAAGACAGACCGGGGGTACTGGGTCAAATCGCTGGAAGTCTCGGCAGAAATAACATAAGTATTGAATCAGTAATCCAGAAGGGAAGGCATATCGGGGGAGAGGTTCCTGTAGTCATTATGACACATGAGGCAAAGGAAAGAGATTTGATGTCTGCTATTGAGGAGATAGACAGATTCCTAGTTATAAAATCAAAAAGTGTTTTTATAAGGATAGTAGATCTCTCGTAATGAATAGAGCTACCAAAACCAGGGAGGATTTTTTCCAGAACATTCTCGATGCGCTTCCTGATGGAATCGTAGTGCTTGATAAATCCTTTAATATCATCAGCTTGAATCATGCAGCAGAGACGATTTTTAAAATCTCTAGGGAAAAAGCCCGGGGAATGTCTTCTTCTACGGTTCTGCCCGAAGAAATGGAGGCAATTGCAGAGAAATCAATCCAAGATGAACGCACAGTCTTTAGTGATGAAATTAACCCGGTATTAAAAGGAGGAGAAAAGGTCTCAATTCAGGTGGTTTCCTCCCCTTTATGTTCAGATAAAGGGGATGCTCTAAGTGTAATTCTTCAAATAAAAGACCTATCAGGTACAAAATTCCTTAGTGAGAAAAATCTTCAGAAGAGCTCCGCTTCAACATTAGAGGGGCTCCTCATCGGACTTGCTCATGAGTTAAAAAATCCTTTGAGTGGAATAAAAGGCGCGGCGCAGCTACTACTTCAAGAAAAGACAATAGACGTTACCGCAAAGTGTGCAGATATAATAACAAAAGAAGTGGATAGACTTTGCACACTTCTCGATAGGCTCGGACAGATTGAGCCACTCCCTAAAGAAATGTTTGAGCCCGTGGATATTCATGACATTATTTCAGAGATTGTATTTCTAGAGTCAAAATCAAGAGACGGTAAGAGGGTTAAATTTGTTGAAAATTTTGATATTACACTGCCCCCGGTTCTTGGGAATAAAGATTCTCTCAAGCAGGTTTTTCTAAACATTATAAAGAACTCTATTCAAGCAATCCCTAATAGGGGGAGCATTGAAATCACAACAAGATGGATCACTGATTACAAACTTAAGGGTGAAAAGGCAATATTAGTAGAGATTAGGGATACCGGATCTGGAATCTCAAAAGAGATCCTCCAAAAAATATATAAACCTTTTTATACTACTAAGAAAGAGGGATCAGGGCTCGGGCTTTTTATTGCATATCAAATTATAGCCAAGCACGGCGGAGCGATATTTGTAGAGAGTCAGCTAGAAAAGGGTACTGTATTCAAGGTATATCTACCGATATATATAAATAATGAGAAAAGATGAGATAGGAGTGTTTAGATTTTAGTTCTTAATACAAACAAGATATTACTCGCGGTCATAAGGTAAAGAGTAACTACAAAGAAGTCTTTTATAAAATGTGTTTAATACCAACCGAATGTTATAGGCTTCTAAAAGTAGTTATGTAAGGTATTGTTATAATAAGATGAAACAAAGGGTTTTAGTGGTAGACGACGAAGATAGTATTAGGTGGGTTCTCGGAAAATGCCTAGAGAAGGCAGGCTACACTGTTGAATTCGGCGAAAATGGCTCAGAGGCCATTCAGAAAGCGACTTCAGATAATTTTTCATTGATTATACTCGACATAAAAATGCCAGATTTGAACGGGCTTGAAGTCCTAGAGGAACTAAGGGTAAAAGGGATTGACATCCCTGTAATTATCATCACCGCCCAAAACACTGTAAAAAATACAATTGAAGCGATGAAGCGCGGCGCCTATGATTACATAGCAAAGCCCTTCAACCTGGATGAGGTAAAACTAACTGTTGAAAGAGCTATAGAGAATCATGAAAATTCTAAAAGGTTAGAAAACCTACGCGCTTCTATGAGAGAAGGGAAACCATCTGAACCGCATCAGGGTATGGTTGGTAAGTCTCCCGCGATGCTCAAGATTTATAAGACTATAGGGCGAGTAGCTGAGAAGGATCTAACTGTTCTAATCGCAGGGGAAAGCGGAACTGGAAAGGAGCTCGTCGCCCGTGCAATACACTTTAACAGCCAAAGAAGGGATGAAAGATTCCTACCTGTAAATATAGCAGCACTTCCTAAGGAGCTCCTTGAAAGTGAGCTTTTTGGGTATGAGAAGGGTGCCTTTACAGGGGCAACTATTCGAAAACAAGGAAGGTTTGAAGATGCCGACAGAGGAACGCTTCTTCTGGATGAGATAGGAGATATGACGCTTGAGCTTCAGACAAAGCTTTTACGAGTATTAGAGGAAAAACAGTTCTACAGACTCGGCGCTGAAAAACCTGTAGAGGTTGATGTTAGAGTAATTGCATCAACGAATAAAAACCTTGAAAAGGAAATCGAAAAAGGGTCATTCAGAAGAGACCTATTCTATAGGCTTAACGCAATAACAATTGAGCTACCTTCTCTTAGAGAAAGAAAAGAGGATATTCCTGTTCTTTCAGAACATTTTCTTGAGAAATATGGAAAGGAACTTGGCGTCGGCAAGAGAATAATTTCCGATGAGGCAAAAGAAATACTTCTAGGATACAACTGGTATGGAAACGTAAGGGAGCTTGAAAACACTATAAAGCGGGTGCTTGTTCTTTCTTCCGATGTGATGATCACATCTCAAGTTCTTCTTGAAGCAGCTCCTTACCTAGAGGGGATCAAAAAGAAAGAAGAGGATTCACTCGATGAGATAATAACCGCAAGGTTATTAAATATGATAGATTTAACTCAGGAACCTCCCCCTAATGGAATCTACGATTTGATTATGAGAAGTGTCGAAAAACCACTTATTGAGGCAGTTCTGAAAATCACCAAGGGTAATAAAAAGAAGGCCGCTAAGATTCTGGGAATAAATAGAAATACGCTTGCGAAAAAGTTAGATGATTTTGGAATTCATCTAGAAGATTCTGCTTGACCTGACGTCTCAAGATTTTCAAGCCCTTTCTTGGCCGCAGCCTGCTCAGCCTCCTTTTTGCTTCTTCCTGAACCCTTCCCTAGAACCCTTCTTGCAACCTTCACTTCAACGTGGAAATATTTGCTATGTGGGGGACCCTCTTCAAGAACCACCTTATATCTCGGTGTGCTTCCAGATTTTTTTTGGACTAGCTCCTGAAGGGTTGTTTTATAGTCCATAAATATCTCTCGCTTTTCAAGGCAACTTTTTATGAGCCGTGAGGTTACTTGAAAAGCCTTTCTATATCCAGCCTCAAGATAAACCGCCCCGATAACAGCCTCAAATGCGCCTGCTAGGTTTGATTCCCTCTCCCTCCCTCCGGTTAGCTCTTCCCCTTTACCTAGTAATATTTCTTTATCAATCCCTAGTTCTCTGGCAAATCGCGCAAAGTTCGTTCTGCTAACAAGGGCGCTCCTCATTTTAGAAAGGATTCCTTCAGAGGCTTGAGGATAGTGGTCATAGAGAAATCGTGCAACGACACAACCAAGGATTGCGTCTCCAAGAAACTCAAGCCGTTCGTTACTCTCTACCGAGGTTTCGTTGGCGAATGAACTATGCGTTAGAGCTGTTTTGAGAAGGCCTGGATCTTTAAACTTATAACCAAGCTTCTTTATCATTTCGGATGTAAAAACCTATCATAAGGTTGAGGAAAATCAATAATCGGTTTGGATCTTGATAATAGTGTTTATACCTGAAAACTCTGTGTGTCATTTTAAGCTCCACCCTCAGATCTATGCAGACTTCCCAACCATAAAAGGCAAATTTACTAAAGAATTATAGGATTACATACTGATATTGCTTAAAACCTTCCCAATAACAATTACTAATATGGAATTACTTAGAAGAGTTGGTTAGAAGATTACCTCGTTTAACATATACCTATTTCCATGATTGGGCAAAGAGGTGTGAGTTGAGAAAGTGAACTGATGAAGAAATTTTCTTGACAAAAAATCTTAATTTGATATAAGATATGATTAAGGTATTTCGAACACCTGTTATAACCAGCTTAATTTAATGAAAGACAATTTGTTACCAATTATTTAAAAAGGGAGGATATGGCTATGCGACTTTTATTTAAGCCCCGAGACCCAAAATACCTTGGTCAGGGAACCTTACCCTACGGCACATTTGATGACACCTCAGAGTGGCTTCCTATTACTAAATGCCTAGAAAAGGGCGCTCTCATGTTCCCTGATAAACCCATGTTCAAGATTGCAGACAAGGATGGCAACATAGTTGAAACATATTCCTATAGGGAGACAAATGAATGGGCTAACAGGATAGCTAATGGTCTAAGGCAAAGGTTTGGTGTAAAAAAGGGCGATAAGGTAGGTATGTATATGCTTAACTGCTCTGAATACGTCGTATCTATCATAGCCATTCACAAGGCTGGTGCTGTACAGGTACCAATTAAC
>JAHFBK010000167.1 GCA_023250035.1 Candidatus Dadabacteria bacterium | reverse complement strand
GCCTGCCCATGCAGGATTAGAAAGTCCCGCCTATTCTTGCTAAGTTGACATTTGCATAACATTATATTTGCCTCTCATCCGTTAAGTTGACACTCGTGTTGGAACCCAACCCCTAATTAGATATGCGCATACTCACCATACCCTCTTCCACTTATACTTTGGCCTTTGTAGCTTCCCTCATATGAAAAATTATAGTAAATCATATTTCTGCCAATCGAAGCAGGAGGCCATTCTCTTGTTCCTACATACTCAAGAATGCCATCATCTGTAACTGCCCTGACCTTCCAACTCCTGTAGAATTTCACAGGTGTTTGCGCTGAACAGTATGTGTCTACAAGATCGGGTTTTGGATCGTCTAGGTATTTAATCTCTACGCTCTTAATCTCATTGTACTTAGCATTTTGAAAAAGACCACCTCGATTACGAAAATCTATTCCGAAACCTCGCGCATACATAAAACCCCCTCTGAGGTCATTGTCACCTATAAGCAATTCGTAATGGTATCGAACTGTTCTAAGTGATGGAATAATGTTCTTTAGCAATCTGATGGGTAACCAAAAGCTATCAAAATCGAATGGCTTTCGTGCAAAACCATGTTCGAAACATCCACTGCCTTTGATAGAATAAACCTCTTCCTTATCCATTAATTTATGCGCATCATCATTGCTTGTTCCCCTTTTGTAGATTATCTTGCCATCAAATTTTCCGAAGGCTGCAAAATAGGTAAACACGTCTGGAACATCAGCCCACCATACTACATTTTCGCCCTTATAGTTTAGTGTTAGCTTAATCTCTGCTTGAGGATTGATAAATTCTAGCTCATAATTTGGCCAAGAGCCTCTTATCCTACCGTATGGCTCTTTCTCCTCATCTCCAATAACCTTTGTGCCCGTTATTGCAACGTTTAACTGGTCATTTTTCATAATTAAATCTGTTTCCTTCGGCAAATAATTGTGGGAAAGGTGATTCTCCTTTTGCTTGCTCGCCTCAATTATCTCCTCTGTTGCGATTAGCGTAAGGTGCTCAACCGCTTCCAACGTAGACAGTCTAAGTAGTAATTTTTCATAGTTATCTATACCCTCCAATCCGTAAAGGCCTGTCATAAGGCTTGCTCTAATCATCTTTACAGGAAGATCTTTGTCATCTGGAACCATAAAAAAGTACCACCCATCCCAACCGGGCCATAGGACGGTGGTGTCTACTTCACCATTTTTATCTAATTTATAATACCGAGGTAACTCGTATGTCTGAGGCAAAGAGTTCACGTCGTTTTTCTTAGCATTATCAACAAACCTATAGACCCAAAATGAATTAAATCTGATCAGAAGATAGAGGAGGAGAAGGACTATGATGATTAAAATCAGAATTGGCATACTGACTCCTCTCTTAAAGAGACGAATATTTTGACTAAAAAGCCGAAGGAAATTAAATTGTTGTCCCCCGGCTTTATCATGTATCTAAATGTTTCCCCTCATTACGAAGTCTGAGGATAAAAAAAACCAGCGCCAATCCCCAAACAACAAGCGTGAAAATCAACATAGATAAAAAGGTAATGTCTTCATAAAACCATGGAGCAGTGCCTGCATTCCATTCAGCATAGGTTCCAAGACGAAAGGTGCTACCAGTCTGACCAAAGATCCAAACTGCTGAGTAAAGGAAGATCAAAACATAAACAATTCGGTTTATTAAAAGGCGCCCTCTTTTAACAAGCCAGTAACCTAACTTAAATCCAAAAATACCAGCCAAGAAAAAGATAATTATGAAGATAGGAACGTAGTATGGATATGCCGTAACAGAATCCTCATACCACCACATGTGTGTAGTTTCCCAACCAAAGTAGTTGAGAAGAAAATAGGCTGGTATCCAACTAAAGAAAAATATTTGAAAGATAAGGTTTTTTGAGAAAGTGTGATAATAATACTCAGGCCTGCCCGTTCGTAACTGTTTGTGAGCAGCATCAGCAAAAATGGTTCCAATGGCGAATGCAACTGGGACATCTATCTGTACCATATCACACCTCCATTTTCTTGATGCTTTATAAAGCTAGAACTGGATAACATTGGTTGATATCAAAGAAAACGTAACGTAATCACACAACACTCACCTAGTTTTTAGAACTAAGCTAAACCGCGAGTCCTGTTAAGCAACCCAGTTCTTCTTACTATATATAATAAGAAATTTTTAAAGTCAAGGTTTTTTAGTATTTGGATATGATCCCGCAAGCGATACGAGCACCGGAATTCCCGCTAGGGTCTGTTATCTGGTCATCTGTCGAAGCGTGAATGACAATAGCCGTACCACCCTGATGAAATAGAGAATTGGTGCCATCACCTAAGCTCGCAAAGGGAAAGAGTATAACTTGGGTAGCTGTGCCATCGGGTCCTACTAGCAGGTTAGGCGAATCTCCGCTGTGTGGCCCTTCTGGGTTTTTAAGCCCGTGCTTTCTTCCGTATGGATTAAAGTGTCCTCCCGCTGTTTTAAAATCGGGTGGCTCACATTTTCCAACTTCATGTATATGAAACCCATGAAGACCCGGTGGGAGATTCCACACATTAATTGTTATCAAGACACCATCTGTTCCTTCAACTAGTGTTGCTATGCCAATATTTTCTCCCTTTGAATTATTAAGCTCCGCCTTAGCCTTGTTTGGTCCTGCATATGCATTCAAAACACCCCATAAAATTAAAAGTGGGATTACTAAAACAAACGCCATGTATTTCATCTTTTTAATACCTCCTAAGATATTTGTATAATTAAGGAGACCCTGGATTAACCTTTTCAAAAATACCACGAGTTTTTAATAAAGAAAAGATTATTTTTAATCAGATATGTTAGGATACTGGCAGATCAAGCAACTTTATTTCATTCGTGAATATACACAACGTAAGATTGTCAGCTATCGGGTCTGCCGGCATTGATACAAAGTGTTTATCGTGTCCCCGTTTCTTCGATATTTTCAGGTATGATTATTTTTCTTGAATTTTATAATCTGATTGTTGTTTTTATTCACAGTTTAGGGGTTCTAATCGTCTTGTAAATTTAACCCGCGTTGAAAGTAAGATTAGGAGAAAGGATGTTCCGAGGGATTTTCTATGGATGGTATATAGTAGCAGCGTCTCTTGTTTTAATAATAATGGATGGCCTTCTTCTCTACTCCTTTGGTGTGTTTCTTCCTTACTTGAATGAGGAGTTTGGTTTTTCTCGTGCAATTGGTTCTTCTATTTTTTCTTTGAGATCGGTGATACTCGCCTTTTCTCTAACCCTCGCTGGGCGACTTGTAGACAAGTACGACCCAAGGGCAGTGATTATTTCAGGTGGAATCATCACGGCTATTGGCATGCTTCTCTCTGGAATTGCAGACAAGGGATGGGAGTTATATGTTTCTTATGGATTTCTAATCGGTCTTGGAGACGGAGTTCTATATATCACATGTGTTGCAGTAGTTAGTAGATGGTTTATAAAGAAAAGAGCGCTTGTAATAGGAATTATCACAACTGGGATTCCACTAAGTGGTCTAATTGCGAGTCCGCTTACCGCATGGCTTATTTCTTCGTTCGGACTAAGAAACGCATTCTTTGCTCTGGCTGGACTTCTTACACTTTCTACTCTCTCGGCTTTAGCATTAAGGGGATACCCTCATGAGAAGAATCTAAAGCCTTATGGTGAGCAGGAAGAACTATCTACGAGTACAGTTCAGGTCACTCTGGATGGACTAAAAAACAATAATAACGATTGGAAAGCACTTGAGGCTATAGCTACTCCAGTTTTTTGGCTAATGTACTCGATGTATTTTTTGGGGTTTACTACCTTTTTAGTAATTGTGATTCATACTTTTAGCTTTGCGGTAGATTTAGGGATTCCCGCTCTTGTAGCCTCTGGTGCGCTCTCCGCTATCGGAATAGGGAGCATACTAGGAAGAATAGCTCTTTCTGGACTTCTTACAGAGGTTTTAGAAACCAAGAAGGTTCTTTTTCTTTGTTTTTTCCTTCAGGGAAGTTCATTGTTTCTTCTACTAGGTGTTAGGGAAGTATGGGCTTTTTACCTTTTTGGCGTCCTATTTGGATTTTTCTATAGCGGACTTGTTCCCATTTTCCCCACGCTTCTTGGAAAGTTTTTCGGGCTAAGTGCAATGGGGACAATATATGGCTTCTTTGGCACCTCTTTTTGTGTAGCTGCTATAGGAGGGCCACTTCTCGCCGGATACATTCACGACATAACAGGTAGTTATTTCTACCCATTTCTTCTTAGCATATTTTTCTGCTATGCAGGTGCTATTTTATCCTTTTTCATCAAGCCCCCTATAAGGATAATTAGACCTATTACTAGCGTATCTCAATAGGGGATGCTCTATACGATAGAAAACCCAAAAGATAAAATAAAAAACGCTGATAAATCTCTTATAATAAACGTCCCTATTTAAGTGCACCATAGGCGTTTTTTACAATTTTATAACAGGATGAAAAAGATTGCTTCGTCACGGAGTTTATCCTGAGCCCTTCGGCTTCGCTCAGGGTAAACTCCGTCGAAGGGCTCCTCGCAA
>JAHFBK010000059.1 GCA_023250035.1 Candidatus Dadabacteria bacterium | reverse complement strand
TACCGGATGCTGCTACACATTCAGGGGAGATAGTATTGAAACTGAGGCGAGAGAATGGTCTAGAGGATTTAATCCTTCTTGGCCCAAATACATGGAACAGCAGGTCTTTTCTCAAAACCGTGGGTTTTGATGTAAATGGACTTATCTTTACTGATTTCTTTTTCTCTGGAAGTGAGCGATGGATTGATTTTAGTAACAAATTTAGGGCTGCCTTTCATGAGGAACCTGGATTTTTTGAATATCAGGTATACGAAGCAGCTAGTCTTATTTTTCATGTTTTACAAAACCCGATTCAGAGAAGAGAGCAGATAAAGGAGAGAATACTCACCCTAAGAGACAACCCGCTTTTAGACATAATTCAAAACATTGATGGGAGCCTAGAAATCTCTCCGAAGCCCCTTATTCTTACGATAAATGATGGGGAGATAGTAAGGGTAAAGTAAAGTAAGGAGTTTTAGAGTTAAAGTTAATTAAGGCTCAAGATAAAGTATTAATTCAGATTCGCCTGTAAGTATATTTTGGAACTTTGCGGCAGGGATGCCGCTCCTACCCGAGGGGCTCTCAACCTGTCATACCCGAGTGCTTCCCGCACACCTTTAGTGAGTAACCTGCGGGAGCTTTATATCCCCCCTTGAGTGTAAAAGAGTGCGTAACTTGAGTTAATAATTCCATTCGCAAGCAACAGGCAACAACTCCTTTCATGCCTACAAGTAAAACCTTGGATGCTTCTATTAAAAAAGTGCTCTATGCATTTAAACCTCTTCCAGAATGGTTCGATAATATAAAAGAGCTTTAGAAAAATCGGTTTACTTATTGATGATAAAGTAGGAGAAAGGAAATATTTGAATTAAAATAACTTAAACCCCCCATACTCATTATGTAAAGATGTTAGAATAAGTCATAATTATTGTCAAGTGGTAATTTTTCAAACCGGATGGCCTACTTACACTCTATCTATGTTCAATATATTTCCAAACAGATTATATAATGCCATTCTCTAAGTAACTGTAATCTCACAAGAGCATCTATGTTGAGGGCTGATGAGGGCATCAGCCCCTACTTTATGGCAACTACATAACATGCTTCATTAGACCTCAACTGGATTTAACTCTGGACTATATGGCGGTAACTGTATTACCCTTATATTCTCTGGAACCTTCATCTGGTTAGGAAAAACTGAACTACTTCTCTCTGTCAATCACTCTATTCACTTCATCATAAATTTCCTTAAGAGTAACTTTGTGGCGGTTTGCTGCACTCTTACAGTCCTGGTATTCAGACTTTGCTCTTTTTATTCCTAATTCAGGCTCGTTAACTATTTTTACCATTATGTCACCATATCTTGTAGAAATAATCTGTTCTTTTCTTCTCAGCTTAAATCGGTTTGCCTCGAAGTATCTTATGCCTAGGGTTGTTGATTCCTTGAAAAGGGTTTCGGTGACTCTTTGAACCCCGCTTTTCTTAGAGATCACTTTAACAATATGTCCTGGCCTTCCCCTTTTCATTACTGCATTTATTATTGAGACGTCAAGAACCTCTTCCAGTAAGAGTAATTTATCAAATAGGTTATCAAACGCTTCAGGGCTCATATCGTCAATGTTAGTTTCAATAACGACAACTGTGTCTCTCTCTATTCCTTCTGAATCAATATTATCATCTCCAAGTATTGCTCTTAAAACATTTGGATAACCGTCCAAATTTCTTGTGCCGGCGCCGTAACCGATTTTTGAAATCCTCATTCTTGGGAACGAACCGATCCCCTTTGAAATAACTTTTAGAATTGCAGCGCCGGATGGGGTCACGAGCTCCTCATTTCTCTCAGATTCATACATCTCGACACCACGTAGAAGTTCCAGAACTGCGGGGGATGGACCTGGATAACGCCCGTGTTCCATTTTTATCAGGCTTCTTGAAAAGGGAATCGCTGAAGAGTAGATCTCATCTATGCCAAGAAAATCAATTCCAATTATTGAGCCTACTATGTCTACTATTGAATCTATGCCTCCAACTTCATGAAAGTGGATGTCCTCAGGTTTTACACCATGAATCTTAGCTTCGGCCTCTGCCAACTTCTCGAATATTAAAATTGCAGTCTTTTTTACTTTATCGTTAAGTTTACTTCTTTGGATTATACTTCTTATCTCTTTAAGTTTTCTTTCAGTTTTATCTTTCCCAGGGGTTACATTAAATTTGCATGCTTTGATTCCTGATCTATCTACGAATTTAGCGCTTATCTTGTATCCCCTTACTGGAAGCTTACTAAGTTCACTTCTTAGGGTTTCTAGCTTTACCCCAAGATGAATAAGCGAGCCGAGAATCATATCTCCGCTAGCACCTGAAAAGCAGTCGAAGTAGAGCCTTTTCAATTTTGGTTACCTTGCGTGAATTATTTAGCCACTAACGAACACTAATTTACACGAATAAAGTTATGCATGATTCATGATGCGCGATGCATGTAGTTTTACATATATTATGTATCCCGCATCCTCTATCTTGCATCCTGCTTATTTTTATTTGCGCTTATTCGCGTTAATTCGTGGCTTAATAGCCTTCTCGTTTAATACGTTCCAAGAAAATCATGCCTTCCAGGAGCAAGGTAGCCGATTACAAAAAAAGTAAAGAGTACAACTCCAAATCCGAGAACAGCCCCAAGAGCAGCTTTTCTTCCTCTCCAGCCTGTGGCAAGCCTTCCGTGAATTAGAACTGCATATAGAAACCAGGTCACAACGGACCAGGTTTCCTTCGGTCCCCAACTCCAGAATGTTCCCCATATTTCTTTTGCGGATAGTAGTCCGAGTGCTAGTCCTAATGTAACTAAAGGAAAACCCACGAAAAGGCAAACTTGGTTGAGATTATCAAGCGATGTGAGGGATGGTAATTTCATTAAAAAGGTTCCTATGCGCTTCGATTTTATCCGTTTTTCTTGGAAAAGGTATAGAGCACCGGCAATAAAAGCTATTGTAAAAAGGGCTTCTCCCAAAAACACGAGAGCAATATGAATTAAAATCCAAGGGTTCCTAAGGGATGGATCATGTTCAATTATACCTTGGGGAAGAATTACAGAAGGTATAGTCATGAGAAATGCAAGAGGGGCTACAAAGGCTCCAAATACCGAGGCTTTAAACCTTGACTGTGAAGCTATATAGACTATGGCAATAAACCACGAGAAGAAATAAAGACTCCTATCAAGTCCGCCAGCAATAGGGTCGCCTTTTAAATACGTTAAGACAAGATCTACAGTGTGTAACGCAACTCCTATCCTAAATGTGTGAAATCCCCATCTGGAGACACTCTGGTTCTGTGTCCAGAGGTGGCTGCAGTAAAGTATGGAAGAAATCAAATAAATAAGTGAAATAATCAGGTGATAGTCCATGTTTATAT
Source organism: Candidatus Dadabacteria bacterium (assembly GCA_023250035.1). Classification (GTDB taxonomy): domain Bacteria; phylum Desulfobacterota_D; class UBA1144; order Nemesobacterales; family CSP1-2; genus CSP1-2. The sequence goes on along the minus strand of JAHFBK010000059.1, from coordinate 10,241 downwards.
TTTAATTAACTATGGGGTATAAATAAATAAGAGTGGATCGTGATTAGTGACTCGTGATTCGAGGTTCGCGATCTGTGACTCATTTTCTCGATGCCCGATTCACGATGCACTATACCCGAATTACGATCCAACAGCTTGCTTTAGGTTTTCGGTTTGATAATATGTAATTAGTGCTTGGATTAACTCTTCTATATCCCCATCTAGGATTGCATCAAGCCTGTAAAGCGTGAGTCCTATTCGGTGATCTGTAATCCTATTCTGGGAGAAGTTATAGGTTCTAATCTTCTCGCTTCTATCGCCGCTGCCCACCATGCTTCGTCTCATGTTTGATATTTCGCTTTGACGTTTTTTTTCTTCGATCTCGTAGAGCCTTGCACGTAGAACCTTCATTGCAACAACACGGTTCTGATGTTGAGAACGCTCATTCTGGCAACTGACTACTATTCCAGTAGGGAGATGGGTTATTCTTACTGCCGAGTCTGTTTTATTCACATGCTGCCCGCCCTTACCACCTGCGCGAAATGTGTCAATCCTTAAATCCTTCTCATCTATAGTAACCTCAACATCGTCAGGTTCGGCAAGCACCGCTACAGTTGCAGTGGATGTATGAACCCTTCCACCGGCTTCAGTCGTGGGTATCCTCTGAACCCTATGAACACCGCCCTCATATTTTAATTTGCTCCAGACATTTTTTCCTTGTATTTCAGCAATTACCTCTTTGAATCCTCCGATTCCGGTTTCGTTCATGTCCATTAACTCGACCTTCCATCCATTCCTTTCGGCATATCTTGTATACATTCTGAATAGGTCTGCCGCAAAAAGTGCAGCTTCATCACCGCCGGTTCCTGCACGGATCTCTAAAAAAACATTTTTACTATCGTTTGGGTCTTTCGGGAGAAGCAAAAAGCGAAGCCTTGCTTCTAATCTAATTTGCTTGTTTTCAAGTGTGGAAATCTCTTCACGAGCAAGCTCACCTAACTCCTTGTCAGCAAGTAGCACCCTATTTTTGTCAATCTCTTCTAAGGTTTTTTTATATTCCCTATAGGTCTCAACGATTTCACTTATTTCAGAGCGCTCCTTAGAGTAACGGTGGATGTCAGAAGGACTTATAATGGGGTTACTAAGGACATTCTCAATATCCTCATATTTTTTTTCAAGCTCATCAAGTCGTCTAAGCATCCCAATTTCTGCCATTTTCATTTATAATTTTTACATGTCTTGCAAAAATTTCAAGATTAGATTAAACTTTATGCACTAAGATTATGGAAACAATAGATATTCTTGAAAGCAGGATAAAAGAGACACTTTCAAGGAAGGCAAGGCTAGAAGAAGAGCGTAGAAATCTCGTGGATGAGGTAATGGTATTACATGAAAACATAAGAAGGCTTGAGACCGAAAAGGAAGAGATTAAGGCCAAGTTGGAGGCCATTATTGAGAAGATAGAGCTTTACCTTAGTAGGTCAGAAGCATAAATATGAGGCGTGTAAAGATTAATGTCTTAAATAACGAGTTATTCATAAAAACAGATGCGGAGGAGGAATACCTGCAGGAGATATCGAATTACCTAGAAGATAAGGTAAGGGAAGCATCTCCACAAGTAGATGCAGTGGTTGTGCCTCGTCCTTTTCTTCTTGTAACGCTTAAGATTGTTGATGATTATTTCAGGTTAAAAAGAGAATACGAGGAGTTTAAAAATCGTGCTGAGGAAAGATCAAGAAGACTGGTTGAGATATTGGATAGTTCCCTTGGGGAAAAAGAGACCTTTGAATATTGGAGGGGAGGAAGGAGAGAAAACCAGAAAAAGGAGGTTTAGAATCAACCTAAGTAGTGGGTTTGAAGAACCTGCTTTAAATCTCTCCACTCTACAGAGGAAGCGTTTTCACGTTCTTGAAGAAAAAAGTGATTTACGTCGCCGTTTACTTGAGAAAAGGTTAAGTCTTAATCACAAAGATGTATGGATCAGAAGCGAAGATATTAAACGAAGCCTTATCAAGCTTAAATCTTTTCAAGAAGCCCGCAGTATTGCCCTTTACTATCCGATAAAAAATGAAGTTGGCATTCAGGGTATATTCAAGATCGCCAAAGAACTAGGGAAAGGAATCTACTTCCCACTAGTTGATGGGTCTTCACTAGAATTCCGAAAAATAAATGACCTAGCTGAGCTAAAGATCGGAAGGTTTGACGTTCCTGAACCAAGCCATTGTTTCCCAGGGGTTGAAATTGAAGATATAGATCTAATTGTCATGCCTGGTATTGCATTTGATAGTTTTGGGGTAAGAGTAGGTTACGGCAAAGGATATTATGATCGTACGATATCTAAGATTGATATAAAAAAGAGGGTAGGGTTAGCTTACAATTTTCAAGTAGTAGAATCAATTCCAATTGAGAGATACGATGAGAGGGTAGGTTTGATAGCTACTGAGACGGGTGTAATTATTTGTTAAAGGAGGGAGAGATTGTGATGATGTGGTTTATAATAGCAACTACGCTGGCTTTTATAGTAGGGGCTTTTGCTTATTATACTTTTCGTGCTATAAGAGATAAGAAGGATCTTGAGTTAAAAAGAACCGAAGCACAAATCGTTATCGAGGCAGCTAAGAAAGAGGCTCAAAAGATTAGGGCTGAGGGGGAACTCAAAGCTAAAGAGATTATTGAGAAAAGCAAATCAGAAGCAGATCGTGATTATCGTGAGAAACAAAAAGAGGTTTCTAAGATAGAGAAAAGACTTCAGAGTCGTGAAGAGAACATAGATAAAAAGTACGAATCCATAGAAAGAAAGGAGACCGAGATTTCACGAAGGGAAAGGGAGGCTTTATCAAAAGAGAAGATCGTCGCAGAAAAGGAAAAGGAACTCAACTCAATCATCACTGAGGCAAAGAAAAAGATTGAGGAAGTTGCTGGTATGAGTCAAGAGGCTGCTAAAAGAGAACTCATAAATATTATCGAGAACGAGGCTAAACATGAGGCTGCAAAAAAGCTTAAGCTGATTGAGGACGAGCTTCATGAAAAGGCTGAGAGTAAATCAAAAGATATTATAGCTCTTGCCATTCAGAAGTACGCAGGACAATACACAAGCGAAAAAACGATATCCGTATTGAACCTCCCTAACGATGAAATGAAGGGAAGAATTATTGGGCGTGAAGGAAGAAACATACGTTCAATTGAGGCTAGGACCGGCGTAGACATCATAATTGACGACACCCCTGAAACGGTAGTCGTCTCTTCTTTAAATCCAATAAGAAGAGAGGTAGCTAGAATAGCTTTAGAGAGGTTAATTGCAGACGGCAGGATTCATCCAGCAAGAATAGAGGAGGTTGTAACTGAAGTCGAGGATGAGATTGAAAAGGAGATCCAGAAAGCTGGCGAGGAAGCCGTTTTTGATATTGGAGCACACAACATGCACCCTGAGCTTGTGAAGCTTGTAGGTAAATTAAAATACAGAACAAGCTTTTCTCAGAACATACTCAACCACTCACTTGAAGTGGCTTTTATCTGTGGTGTAATCGCAGGTGAACTCGGTCTCAATGTGAAGACTGCAAGAAGAGTAGGTCTTCTCCATGACATTGGCAAGGCACTTGACCATGAGGTAGAAGGCTCTCACGTAGAAATAGGTGAAGAGGTAGTAAGGAAATATGGTGAACCGCCAGAGGTAGTAGAAGCAGTAGCAAAGTACCATGATCCACAGCCTCAATCTATCTGGGCAATACTTGTTCAGGCTTCTGATGCTATTTCAGCAGCAAGACCCGGTGCAAGAAGGGAGATGTATGAAACCTACGTGAAAAGAATCGAGGACATTGAGAGGATTGCTAGCTCTTTTCGTGGTGTAGAGAAGTGCTATGCTATTCAAGCTGGAAGAGAGGTAAGGGTCATTGTTGAAAGTGGTAAGGTGAATGACGAAGAAGCGGTACTGCTTTCAAACGAGATTGCTAAGAAGATCCAGCGAGAGGTTGCCTTTCCGGGTCAGGTGAAGATTACTGTGATAAGAGAAGTCAGGGCTACAGCTTATGCAACTTAGATAACTTGTGAGGTTCTTAATAAGTTAAGTAAGTTATTCATTAAGCAGACTTATTTATAGCCCGCTTCCATATTGAATTCCATTTTCTGAGTTATGGAAAAGAAAGAAGGATTACGTGTTCTGTTTATCGGGGACATTGTTGGTGAGCCTGGAAGAAATGCAGTAAAGGCCCTACTCCCAGATTTGGTTAAAGATAATCTTGTTGACTTTGTCGTCGCAAACTGTGAAAACGCAGCGGCTGGGAAGGGGATTACTCCTAAAATCACGGAGTATTTACTGAACACCGGGATTAATGTTCTTACATCTGGAAACCACATCTGGGATAGGCAGGAGATCATTCCATACATAGAAACTCAGCCGCTACTTCTTCGCCCTGCCAATTACCCAAAAGGGACCCCAGGAAAAGGACACGGTATTTTTGAAACCAAAATGGGCTATAGAATCGGCGTGGTTAATCTTTGCGGCAAGCTTTTTATGGATTCTTATGAACATCCATTTCTTACTGCTTTAGATTTAGTAAACGAGTTATCAAAACACACTCGCATGATAATTGTTGACTTTCACGCTGAGGCAACGTCAGAGAAGATTGCTATGGGCTGGTACTTAGATGGTAAGGTGAGCGCTATAATTGGGACTCACACCCACGTTCAAACAGCAGATGAAAGGGTTCTTCCACAAGGAAGTAGTTACATCACAGATGTAGGAATGACTGGATCTATGGATTCAGTCATTGGAATGGATAAAGAAAGGGCTATAAAAAGGTTTCTTACGCTAATTCCTATAAGACTTGAGCCTGCAACTGATAATGTTTGTCTCAATGGGGTATTAGTTGATTTAGATAAAGACAGTGGTAAAAGTTTCGGGATCAAGAGAATAGTCGTTAATGCCAAATAATAATTAATGAATCAATCAAAGTATTTTTACTTTAAACTATGTCGGGGTTATAAAACCCTCCTCACTATCCTTTAAAAGCTTTTATCAATATTAAACGTCCATTTTCATCCTTCAACTATTCGATTTCAAGTTTTTTACCCCTAGTTTCTGGAAGAGTTAAAACAACTATCGCAGCGGCTACTGCAAACACGGAAACAGTAATAAGAGAAAGCCCATAACCGTAGATTCCCGCAACATATCCGACCAGAGGAGGAGCTACAGCCGAAACCCCTCTTCCACAGTTATAACAGAAACCCTGCGCTGTGCCTCTTGCCCGCGTAGGGAATATCTCAGAGAAAATAGCGCCAAAACCTGAATAGAATCCCGTTCCGAAGAAGCCGATAAAGGGACCTAGAATAAGAACAGTGGTCAAATCCTTTGCATGACCGAAGAACCAGACAAGTATTGCCATAATTATAAGGTAAGCAACAAAAATGGGTCTCCTTCCAAATCGGTCGCTTATCCAACCAAATGTGTTACACCCAATAAAAGCCCCGATATTTATAGGAATAATCCACGCAAAGCCCTTTGGACCTAATCCTACCCCTCCTTCTGCAACTGGTCTTGAAAGAAACTGTGGAATCCAGAAGTAAAGACCCCAATAGGCAATCATACACAGGCTTGTAAGAACGGTGGCGGTTATTGTATATCTAATTAAATCCTGCCCGAATATCTGACCTAGGGTAAAACCCTGTCCCTTTTCGCCGAGTTTTCCTTCTTTTCTCATCTCAGCCGTTTTTTTCCAGATTTCTGGTTCATCAAGGTGTCTCCTGATGTAGAAAACTAGAAAAGCTGGTGTAATACCTATCAGGAAAAGGATTCGCCAGCCTAGGTTCACATCAAAATAAGGGATGATTAAGGTAGCGAGAACTGCGGCCAAAATATAGCCTACAGCCCAGCCACTTTGAACCATCCCGATGACCTTGCCTCTGTGCTGCCTAGGCCAACTCTCGGCTACAAGGACCTCCCCTGACGCCCATTCTCCTCCCATACCCAGACCGAGAAACAAACGGCAAGCCAGGAGAAAGGTCACATTAGGAGAGAGGGCACTAAGTCCTGTAAAAGCGGAATATAATAGTATGGTATAAGTTAAAGCACGGACTCTCCCTATGTAATCGGATACGATTCCAAATAGTGCTCCGCCAAAAGCAGATGAGAAAAGCGTTACTGAAAAAATGGCTCCTACCAGTGAGGGATTGAGCTTAAATACGGTGGCGATGCTACTAACAGCAAATGCAAATAAAAGAAGGTCCATAGCATCAAGCGTCCAACCAAGAAATGCCGCGATGAAAGCCTTCCACTGCTGTGCATTTATATCTTTATACCAACCAAAAACTCCCAGCTTAGAAACAGAAACCTCTATCGTTTCATTACTCATGGCTTAGCCCCCCTTTTTCAATGCTTGGTATAGCAGTTACTACCACACTATGGGTGGAACTTTTTATTATGGTCTAGCCTAATAAATTTCATTTGATCTGTCAATCTTTTTGTTAACGGTTTGAATTTTGCGTCATATATTAGGTTTTACTTAATAAAATTTAACGATTTCCATTACTATTCATTATCCAACAAATAAATTACTGAACCCACACTTGATATATTAATCACATTTAAGGGATTTCATCAACTGGTTTAAAGGAAACGAATTAAATAAATTCAAAAAGGATATTATAGGACTTTGATCATTATTCAGAAACGGATGCCGGCACATTCGCTTGACTTGAATATGTTAAGGCGTTACAGTTTAATCATAAGATGCAGAGGAAATACTTATACTTAGAAACCTACGGTTGTCAGATGAATGAATACGATTCGGATAAAATCCGGAGTCTCCTTGGCATGGAGCTTACGAACGATCCGAAAAAGGCAGACGTTGTTATTATTAACACGTGTGCGATAAGAGAAAAGGCTGATCAGAAGGCATTTAGCAGTTTGGGTAGGTTAAAACACCTAAAATTTAGAAAACCTAACATGATACTTGGCGTTGGGGGATGTGTGGCTCAACTCTATGGAGAAAGGCTTCTTGAGAATTTTCCTCATCTTGACATTGTATTTGGAACAAGAACTATAACACTTCTTCCCGAACTTATTTCTCGAGTAGAAAGGGAAAAGAGAAGGATGGTGGAAACCTCATTTGATGTAGAAGAGGTTTTTGAGTTTGAGCCCTATCATGAAGAAGGCAAGGTTACAGCGTTTGTCTCTGTACAACAAGGTTGCAACAAAATGTGTAGCTATTGTATTGTTCCATTAGTGAGGGGACAAGAAACAAACAGATCTGTCGAGGATATCCTAAGAGAGACGCAAAAGCTTGTTCAAAAAGGCGTGAGTGAGATAACCCTTATAGGACAGACAGTGAATTCATGGAAAATGGGAGGGTATAAATTCGGTGACCTGCTAAAGATCATGGCGGAGATCGAAGGACTATTCCGCATTCGCTTTACTACATCATATCCTAGAGATGTCACAAAAAAACTGATTGATGCGATAAGAGAGGTTCCGAAGGTTTGTCATCATATCCACCTTCCGGTTCAGTCTGGCTCAAATAGGATTTTGACCAAAATGGGAAGAACATATACCAGAGAATGGTATATAGATATACTAAAGAGAATTAGGGATGCTATACCTGATATGGCAATTACAACAGATATAATTGTAGGATTTCCAGGCGAAACAGAGGAAGATTTTAACGATACGATGAGACTCCTCAAAGAAGTAGAATTTGATGGTACTTTTTCTTTTAAATTTTCACCTAGGCCTGGAACACCTGCCGTTGAATTTATTGACATCGTCTATGATGAAATTGCTAGCAGAAGACTTATGGAATTGCAGGCGTTTCAAAGCGAAATTACAGTTAAAAAGAATCAAAGCAGAGTCGGACAAATTGAGGAAGTTCTTATAGAAGGTGAGAGTAAGAATGATCCAAGCTGGGTCACGGGAAGGACTTCGCATAATAGGGTTGTTAATTTCCTTGGGATGATTGACATAAGGGGTAAACTCGAAAGGGTAATAATAACAGAGGGGTTTCAAAACTCCCTTCGTGGGAGATTATTAGAAAATAATTTGGAGGTGAGCCATGTTTCTTGAAATGAAGGTTTCAGGAATAGCATTAGACCCTTTTACAAATACTCCTATAGTTATTCTAAAAGACCTGACTGGTGAGAGGGTGCTCCCAATATGGATTGGTTTTATGGAGGCAAGCGCCATAGCAATGGAGCTTGAGAAGACCCCTAGGGCTCGTCCTCTTACACATGATTTGATGAAAACACTATTAGAAACCCTGAAATTCTCAGTAATAAGAGTGGATGTTACTGATCTAAGGAATGATACATTTTACGCAGAGATCCGCCTACAAAGAGGAAGTGAGGAACATATCGTTGATTCAAGACCAAGTGATGCAATAGCAATTGCATTAAGAACTGGTTCCCCAATTTTTGTTAGGGATGAGGTGCTTGAGAAGTCAAAGAAACTTGAGATCGACGAAGAGAAAGATAAGCTTAATGATCTCTTAGAAAAGATCCCCCCCGGAGATTTTGGAAAGTACAAGATGTAAAGCTGCTGAAGCTTCATCTTTACGTGATTAAATCCATCTTGGTGTGCGATTAATATTTTTTTATATAGATTTATCTTTTACTCGCTATATTCGAATTTTAGATTCAGTAAGTACTTTTCCTTATTTAAAAACCTTTGTTTATTAAGTTGTGGATCTAATACTGGATTGCCTTTTAAAAACAAATATGAGTAAAGTGGAATTACATATTTTCTTCATCATCGGCCTCCTCTTCTTCCTCATCTAAAAGACCATGCTTAGCAAGTCTGTATCTAAGTGAACGAAAGGTAATCCCAAGAAGCTTTGCAGCTTCGACTTTGTTTCCTTGAGCCTGTGCAAGTGCTTTTTCTATTGTTCTCTTTTCAAACGTTTCAAGAAGATGATCCAAGCCAAAGTTACCTGCGATCCCGTTTTCAATATTGAGGGAGTCTGTGTTAACCATAAGCTCTGGAAGCGTTTGTTGACATATCACATTAGATGTCTCAAGCGCGACGCACCTTGCAATTATATTTTCAAGCTCTCTTACATTTCCAGGATAATGATAGCTCTCAAGGGTTTCTAATGCCTTAGGAGAAATACCATGAATGTCTTTTCCCATCTCGCGAGAATATTTTTCAACAAAATGTATTGCTAGAGGAGGTATATCATCTCTTCTATCTCTGAGTGGAGGAAGATCGATTTTTATTACGTTTAGACGATAAAAAAGGTCCTCACGAAACTTCTCATTTGCAATTTCTTCTTCAAGAAGTTTATTCGTCGCTGCTATTATCCTTATATCAACCGGGATCGGCTCTGTACTTCCAAGCGGACGAATTGTTTTTTCCTCAAGCGCCCTAAGAAGCTTTACCTGAAGATGGATTGGCAAGTCTACAATCTCATCTAAGAAGATCGTACCGCCATCTGCTTCCTCAAAAAGTCCTTTTTTATTCTTAGTAGCTCCTGTAAAAGCCCCTCGCCTATAACCAAAAAGCTCACTTTCCAAAAGAGGTTCAGGAATTGCCCCACAGTTTACGGCTATAAAGGGGCCCCGGTGCCTTGATCCACTATAGTGTATCGCGCGGGCTACAAGCTCTTTACCTGTTCCGCTTTCTCCTGTAATAAGCACATTTACTTTAAGCTCTGAAACCCTTTTTATTAACTCAAAAACCTTTGATATGTCTATGCTTCTTCCGATTATATTTGCAAACCCATATTTTGTTTGCAATTCTTTTCTGAGCCTTAAATTCTCACGCTCAAGTCCCTTTTTATCGAGTGCTTTTTTTATAACAAGCTTTATCTCATCAATTTTAAAGGGTTTAGTGATGTAATCATATGCTCCTAGCTTCATAGCCTCGATTGCAGTTTCATGTGAAGCAAACGCGGTTATAATTATCACTGTCGTCTCAGGGCTTTTTTCTATGATCCTCTTTAAAACCTCGATCCCATTCATAACGGGCATCAGCATGTCTAGTATGGCTAAGTCGAATACATTATTGTTTATATTATCTAGAGCCTTCATACCGTCAGACGCGGTCTCTACACTGTAACCCTCTTTCCTAAGAATGATTTCTAGAAACGTCCTCATTCCGGGCTCATCGTCTACGACAAGTATTTTGCTTTTCTCCTGCATCATATGCTATCTCGAATTTAATTTCTCAGTGCACAATTTCCTTTATTAATTTTTCATCCTTAGGAAGGGTTATAATAAAGGCCGTTCCTTTGTCTTCAGAACTTATGACATTTATCCTTCCATCATAGCCTTCTACA
>JAHFBK010000058.1 GCA_023250035.1 Candidatus Dadabacteria bacterium | reverse complement strand
GGCAGTGTCTGTCCCTGCCCCAAACTCCCCTACAAACGCAAACTCTTCCTTTGCTTTCTCGTAGTTACTCATCTTATAATGGCTAAGACCAGCATAAAAACGAGATTGAAGCGTTAGGTCAGGATCGAGTTTATAAGCCTTATCAAATGAACCGGCTGCATCTTTATAGTTCCCAAGCTTATATTGAGCGTAGCCCAAATAATAATGAGCGAGACCGCTGTCAGGTTCTTGCCTTATAGCCTCCATTAATTCAAGTTGAGCCTTATTGTAGTCCTCTATCCTGAGATACGCAGTTCCTAGATCAAGATATATCCGTTTTATTTTCGGATCTAGGCTTCTTGCCTTTTCCAGGTAGGTAATGGATTCGGGGTATTTCTTTAGCTTAAGCAGAGAAAGCCCAAGTATATTGTTAGCCGTAGCGCTATTTGGGTTTTCTGCAACAGCTTGCTCTAGGAATTTTACCGCTCCTTGATAATCTTTCTTGAGATATGCAGCTAGTCCTTTATTTAGATTAAGCTCGAAATCAGCTAAAGCAGGTTGAGAGATAGCATATACTATCAAGAAAACGAGAAATCTCAATCTGTATCCCAATCCTCCGTCTCCTTATAAGCCTAGCTAAATTTGACTGCAAGATTTTGAACAAACCTACTAAAAAAGCAATGTGACTTTACTACCTTTACACATGGTTGTCAAGCAAAATTTTGCACAATATTCGACTACTTCTCCTTAGCAATATAAACACCACCCCAATCAGGAGGGGGCGGATGCTCTATATAATCTCTACAACGCTTGATGTAGAGTGAAGAAGGTTCGTCTTCAGGGAAGGCTCTTAGAATCTCTGAGAACGCCTCCTTTGCTTCATGGAATCTCTGCTCTCGATAAAGACTGAGAGCCTTGTTAAATAAATTGACAAGCTCCACATTTCGATAGTCTTTATTGCCTAATCCTAAAAGCTCAAATATTGTAATGGGTTCGTTTTTACCTTTCACCTGAACCAAATCAAGTTCACGAACGAGAAACGGTGATTCGTCTTGGCTCGCCACGGGTGGTTCGTCCTTGCCTGTCCTGAGCCCTGAGCTTTGTCGAATGGTCGAAGGGCTCGCCAAAGGTGGTTCGACTCTGCTCACCACAGGCGGTTCGGAGGAGTTAATATCTTCAAGAGTTGATTTGGTAATAATTATGCTAGTACCATAAAATTTATTAAGACCCTCAAGGCGCGAAGCTAGGTTGACTGTATCGCCTATTGCTGTGTAGTCAAACCTTACATCAGCTCCCATGTTTCCCACGATTGCCTGTCCAGTATTTATACCTATACCAATAGAGACGTGAGGCCAATCCTTGCCTTTCCATTCTTGATTAAGCTTCTCTAACTTTTCCAACATGTGTAAAGCAGAGACGCATGCACGCATTGAATGATCAGGAACGTCAAGCGGGGCGCCGAAAATAGCCATTATGGCATCTCCGATGTATTTATCCAGCGTGCCGCGTTCATCCATAACTATTTGTGTCATAGGGCTTAGATATTCATTAAGTAGGGAAACAAGCATCTCAGGAGATGATTTCTCAGAGAGCGTAGTAAAACCCCGTATATCAGAAAAAAGCACCGTGATAATTCTATTTTCCCCTCCAAGCTTGAGTTTATCGGGATTTAGTAAAATTTCCGCGACGAGCGCAGGGGAAACATAGCTACTAAAAGCCCTACGAAGATAGCGGCTCCTCCTCTCTATAACTAGATTCCGATAACCCTCAAAGAATATATAACCAAAGGCTAGAGATAGGCTTGGATAAAGGGCGCTTAAAATTAATTTAAAGCGTGTAAAAAAGATGTAATTAAGAAAAAGATGAAGGAATATCAGGGCTAGCAAGATAGTAAAACCGATAAATGTCCCTTGAGCCCGCATAAGTAAGAGAACAAGGAGTATTGGCATGATTAAGAGCAAGAGAATATCGAGGCCCCTTGTAAGATTGTTTTTAATGAGGAATCGCCCATCGAGAATGTTTCCAGCCACAGTAGCATGCATTTCAACACCTGGGAATGAGGCATCAAAAGGTGTAGACCTTGCATCGTAGATCCCTATCTCGGTAGCCCCGATGAAGACCAGTTTATCTTTTAAAATCTCTTTTGGTATTACCCCAGAGATTACATCTACTGCTGAGTAGGTTGGGAAGGTTCCAGTAGGACCGTAATAATTTATAAGAAACTCCCCATTCTCATCAGTAGGAATCTCCTTTGAACCAATGTTAATCCTCTCGACACCGTAAGAAGCCACATTGAGCAAAATCTGACTCCCTAGGTAGTATCGTATGCTTTCAAGATCCAGAGATGGATAAATTTTTTCATCGAAAATTATAAGAAGCTGAGCACGACGAAAAACGCCGTCTGTATCAGGGTTAGGAAAGTTGAAAAAGCCGAATCCCTCGGCATGGGCTCCGATTTGAGGAATATTCAGTTCTACAAAAGGAAATTCCCCGATAAAACTTGATCTAGGTTTATCAATGAACTTTATGAGCTTAATACTCGACCGATTAAGCTGGTTGAGCGATTCAGAAGATGGTTCTTGTGTAGATGTTGGGCGAAAGTAATAGCCAAGGATAATATTTTTAGCCCCCTTGATAGATGAAGAAAGTATTCCATCAGCGTTGTCCGATTCAGGCTCTGAGAAAATGACATCAAATGATACTAACTTAGCACCGTAATCTGTTAGCTCCTCTACTAGCTCAGCAATGTGCTTTCGTGACCAGGGCCACCTTCCAAGCTCATTAACACTTTTTTCGTCAATAGCTACGATGACTACATCTGGACCGGGCTTGACGATACCCCGTAGTTTCTTAAAACCGAAATCGCTATAGCGTAGATCAACCTCCCTCAAGAAACGAGGAGACCATATATAGAGGAATAGACTCAGCAGTGCTGACAGGAGACCAAGTGAGATGGTCACAAAAAGGAATGTGTGGTTACCCTTCTTCCCCCTCTTCATTATAATTTTATCTGCATGTCATCTTCGAGGACTTTAAGAGGTAATCTCTTCGATAATTTTTTTAAATCTGCAATGACCTCTTTTCTAAAGACAGGCTTTATGTGCGTTACATATATCTCAACATCATCACGCTTGAGTTTTTTTACTTCCTGTTCTAAAAGACCTGGGGTAAGGTGTCTTGTTGTCCTTGCTGCTTCCTCCAAGCGATTAGGAAAAGAGGATTCAATAATTACAGCGCGTAGTTTCTTTTCTCCTCGAACCTTCTCCCAGAAAAGGTCTGTATTATATGTATCTCCAGTGTAGGCTAAAGCAGTTTCACCATCATCTATTAAGTACCCCACGGTAGGCACCGTGTGGTTTACAGGAATAGCCAGTACACTATATGGACCGACTACCACCTTCTTTTGTGGCTTTAAAGTCCTATAAGAAAGTTTTGCATTCTTTGCGTTTGGAATCTTAGGGAAATCCGGCCATATGCGCCAGTTGAATATGTGAGCCGAGATATCTTTTATGGACTCTTCAATTCCATGTAAAACAATGGGGTCTTTTTTCATATCGAAAGCTAAGTTAGCTATAAACGGAAGGTCGCCTATATGGTCAATATGCGCGTGTGATACAATAATGTTATCAATCAACGCGAATTCCTTTAAGCTTAGTACCTCAGTAGCCGTGCCACAATCGAGAAGGAGTTTCCCGTCAATCAAAAAAGCTGTAGGTCTAGAGCCGTTACCTTTACTGCCACCACAGCCAAGTATATTAATTCGCATCTTTTACCCGTGTAGTTTAAACTCTGATATGGATTTAAACCCGTATAGCAATTTGAACGCACTTATATTATCAGCCGAGTAGTACGATAGCAAGTTATACACTACAAGACTTAAATCACAAGACTATTGATTACACCGGAATGTCAATCGAGAGAATTTCTTTAATGGGACGTATTATCATTGACGGTTCCTGTATGGCCTTAGATTTTTTCTTCCACTCTCGTGTGTTTGAAAGCCAAATCAAATAGATTTGTTTCCCAAAATTAGGACAAAATCTAATTAGTGAAGGTAAAAGATTATCCCTGCAAAGCAGCCTTAGCCATTTGCTCTAGCTCACCGCGTTCGTGCAATTCAAGACAGATGTCACAGCCACCTATTAGCTTCCCTTTTATATACACCTGTGGAAATGTAGGCCAGTTTGAGAATTTCTTCAACGTCTCCCTAAGTAGAGGGTCGTCAAGCACGTCCACGGTTTCAAAAAGGACACCATATGACTCAAAAAGCCTTACTGTTCTTGCAGAAAAGCCACATTGGGGTATCTCTCTAGTTCCCTTCATATAAATGAGTATTTTGTGCCTTTCTATCTGTGATTGGATTGTCTTCATTATATCTTCTGCCATTTTTTTGCTCCTTAAATTGTGATACTGATATTTTACTTGAAGAGATTATAAGCGCAATCTGTCAATAGAAATTTTAATGCAGTAGAGTTCACCAGCAAGACTGGTGAACTACCCGATTTTTTGCTTTATATCTTCATCTATTTATTGTGTAGGTCGTAGGGTCAATTCATGAATTGCCCCTACCCGTGACTCGTTTCCATTGATCAGGGGTATAGGTTTTCAAAGAGAGTGCATGAATACGATCTTTAATGGCTTCACCTAGAGCTTTATACACCATCTGGTGCTGCTCAAGTAGTCCCTTTCCCTCAAACTCAGATGTGACTACGATAGCTTGAAAATGCGTACCGTCTCCCTCCACCTTCACAATAGATCCAGGCATTGCATTTTCAATCATTACTTTTATTTCTTTTTCGTTCATAAAGATTATTATACCCTCTACAATGTTGTCATTTAAGTGAAACTCCCCGTGACGGAGCCAAAGGGACATCTAAAAATCAAAAGATTAGCCTACATCCATCCTCCCAATGTAGGGCCCGTTCCCCCGAAAGGGCATGAATATTTGGCGGAAAGATAAATGTAGCGCCCGTTTCCCAAACGGGCATCGTTATGAGAACTGATTGGGAATCAGTCCCTACAGGTGCATCAGCTCGTACATTATTTTATTTCTGCCATCCCCTCGGAATGACAGGACCGAGTGTCATTGCAAGCGATAGCGTGGCAATCTCCCACTATTACTACAGGGAATCACTTCGCTAAAGCTCGAGATGACAGCGGAGGCCCTCTAGCAAGCTACATGGAGTTATCGGGTTAAATTGATAACTTTCAGCTCAATATGTTTGGGAATCAATCTCTTCGCTTATTCTTACCATTAGGTCTGAGTTTTTAGTTGTTGTTCCGGGTGATAGTATTTACCAAGCTTAATATTTCCTATATCATAACTTCAAGAAATCTAAAACAAGGAGGAAGCATAGATGGCGGCTAGTGCCTATGTTCTTGTAAGCCTGTCTGGTCCACAGACAAAACTTGCATTAAACAACATCAGGAAAATAAAAGGAGTAAAATCTGCACATATAGTTGCTGGTCCCTTTGACCTCATTATACATGTAGAAGGAAAAAGTCTAGAAGAGATCGGCGAGCTTGTAATATCAAAGGTAAGAAAAATGTCAGGCGTAACTAATACCGTTACTTGCTACGTTGTAGCCTAAGTGTGCGTACACTGATAAATGCGCTTCTAAGCTCCTAAAAAGCAACTATAACATAATGCTCTAATTATTTATTTAACTTGTTAATTCACTGTAGCCTTCCATAGAGTTTATACTGTTTTCATTGCTAGCAAAGTGATCTGACTCTCTACTTGTCATTGCGAGCGTTAGCGAAGCAATCTCGTATTTAGATTGCTTCGTCCCCTTCGACTTCGCTCAGGGTTCCTCGCAATGACATTCTCGTGTTGAAATGACCACCGAGACTGTTTGTTTATATTTCGATACCCTGCAATTTGCTGCAGGGAGCTTCATTAATAAATCCTAACCGTACTTTAATTTTCGTTGATTATTCAGTTGAGACGAGCTGCTTACGTATTTTAGACAGAGGTTTACAAATTGAGAAAACGTCGAACTTTTAGCCCAGAGATACTGCTGCCTTTCAAAGTCAGAAAGAAGGTTTAGCATGTCTTCAGACATTGACTGCTGCCATTTAAGATACAGGTCTCCCCAGTAATCTACCTCCTCATCCGACAAGGTTAGAATTTCATCCATTCTTTTTGGTTTCCTCCTTTTATATTTTTTGATTGATTTAATCATAAATTGACAAGAATGACAAGGGTTTTTTGAAAATCGGATTAAAGATTTTCTTGTCATAGTATTGGGTTTAGTGGTATATTGGGAGAAGATGGATAAGGTCAAAAGGGTAGTTAAATGTCTAAAGCGATACAACCCGGAAGAGATAATGATTTTTGGCTCATACGCCCGCGGTGATGCTGACGAGCAGAGCGACTTGGATCTGGTGGTCATCAAGCAAACCGAAAAACGCTTTCTTGAACGGTTAATAGTGGCGGCGGGTTTTCTTGACAACGACCTGGGTAAAGTAGATGTGTTTGTTTATACTAGGAAAGAGTTCGAAGAGATGAAAAATAAGGGAACCCCATTTATTGAAAGGGTCATAAAAGAGGGGAGGGTTATCTATAAGGCTCAATAAAGAAGAATCCCTCAGGTGGCTTCAGCAGGCGGAGCATAACTTTGAAGTAGCTAAACACAATTTGGCAGCAGGTTTCTACTCGGACGCCTGTTTCATGGCAGAGCAGACGGCCCAGGTTGCATTAAGGGCATTCATTATTGCTAATAAACGCAGACACATCTGGGAACACTCGGTTCAGGAGCTTGCACGACTCTGTCAACAGTGCGACAATGCTTTTGCTGGATTAGTTGAGGCGGGTAAGATTCTCGATCGCCATTATATTCCCACACGCTATCCTGATGCTCTCGCAAGCCCTGCAGTGCCATATAAAACTTATACAAAAAAGGATGCTGTAAAAGCCACAGGTTTTACCGAAAAGATAATTGAGCTCGTAAAACGAAAGTTGAAGATTGGGTATAAATAGATATGATTTCAAAAATACTAAGTAGCGCACTATTTGGGGTAGATGCCTATCTAATTGAAGTCGAGGTTGATATTGCCTTTGGCTTTCCACAATTCTCTACCGTAGGGCTCCCCGAAGGGGCGGTAAAAGAAAGTAAAGAAAGGGTAAAGGCAGCCGTAAAAAACTGCGGTTATGACTTTCCTCAAAAAAGGATCACAGTAAACCTTGCGCCTGCTGATATAAAAAAGGAGGGCTCCGCCTTTGATTTACCAATTGCGATTGGAATCCTTGCCGCAACAGGGGTTGCAGATACAGAGAAGCTAGGTAATTACATCATACTTGGAGAACTTTCTCTTGACGGTAGGGTAAAAGCTGTAAGAGGCGTCCTTCCTATTACGATTTGTGTGCGAGATTCAGGGCTCAAGGGAATAATACTCCCAAAAGAAAACGCAGAGGAGGCGGCAGTGGTAAATGGAGTGGAGGTACTAGCTATAGAATCGCTGCCCGAGGTTGTGGAGTTTCTCTCAGGTATTAGAGAGATAAACCCTACCAGTATTGATGTAAATCAGGTTTTTAACCAAAGCCGTGAGTACCTGATTGACTTTCAGGAGGTCAAAGGTCAGGAACACGTAAAACGCTCCTTAGAGATTGCGGCAGCCGGAGGGCACAATGTTCTGATGATAGGCCCACCCGGAACGGGAAAGACAATGCTCGCACGAAGACTCCCTACTATTCTTCCAGATATGAACTTTGAGGAGGCTCTTGAGACGACGAAGATTTATTCAGTAGCCGGACTCCTCCCCATAAACTCTGCCCTTATTGCTACAAGACCATTTCGCTCACCTCACCATACGATAAGCGATGCCGGACTGATTGGAGGCGGCGCTGTTCCAAAGCCTGGTGAGGTAAGCCTTGCTCATAATGGGGTCCTATTTCTTGATGAGCTTCCAGAATTTAGAAAAAACGTCCTTGAGGTTATGCGTCAACCCCTTGAGGATGGAAGCGTGACAATATCCAGGGCTGCAACTTCAATTGCATATCCATCTAGATTTATGTTGGTAGCCGCAATGAACCCATGTCCGTGTGGTTTTTTTGGAGACCCGCATAAAGAATGTTCATGCTCTCCAATCCAGATTCAAAAATATAGGACTAAGATTTCAGGTCCTCTTCTTGATAGGATTGATATCCATATAGAGGTGCCAACTGTGAAATATAGAGAACTCTCGAGCGAAACCGGTGGAGAAGCTTCTTCCACCATTAGAGAGCGCGTAAACCATGCTAGAGATATTCAAAAAAGGAGATTTCATGGAGGAAGGATCCATTCAAACGCCCAGATGACCCCTAGGTATGTGAAGAAGTTTTCGAAACCTGATGAATCAGGAATAAAGCTCCTTGAGACTGCAGTAGATAGATTGGGATTAAGCGCTAGAGCATATGATAGAATCCTTAAGGTCGCCCGTACAATAGCTGACCTTGAAGAATCCGAGGAGGTCCGCTCACATCATATTGCAGAAGGAATTCAATACAGGTCACTAGATAGAAATCTGATTTAGTGGCAAAGACGTTTAGAGTACATTAAATCTACTGGTATAGATATTGCTTATAAAACCTTATTGATAACCATCATATTTAATGTTAGAATGAAAAAAGCCCAAGAAATGCTATCTAACGTAAAACTGGCTTTAACTCTGGGTGCTAGCTATTTAAGCACTGCCTCATATTTCCCACGCAACTACATACACTTAAAAAAAATTTTGATAGATCAATTGGAGTTAATTAATGCACAAGATTGAGCATTTACTCCCGATTTAGAAAAACCCTTTTCTGTCAAGAATCAGGTTAAGGGGTGACATTTTCTCTTTGTATTGACAGAATCAAGTTAAGGAGAAAATTTTGTTTTTAATATTATTTTTCATGAAATAATGGCAAAAAGTTAGGTAACGGATAATACAGGTCATACATATCTCTTAATTGTCTTTAAAAATTATTAGATTGTGAAAATGTAACTGAGAAAGCGGAGCCTTGAATTTATGCAAAGAGTTAAGTCAAAAATGGTTAATAAGTTCGTTTAAACCAATTATGTTAATATTATCTCTCTATTTAAGAATTGAACAAAGGAGTTAACACATGAAAAAGAGGATTTTGGTTACAGGCGGTGCAGGATTCATTGGGTCTCACCTTTCGGAGAGGCTTTTAAGTGATGGACATGAGGTAATATGTGTTGATAACTTTTTCACAGGAACAAAAGATAATATCAAGCATCTTTTAGAAAACCACAATTTTGAGAGCGTCCGACATGATATTTGTTTTCCTCTTTATGTAGAAGTAGACGAGCTCTATAACCTTGCTTGTCCTGCATCCCCTATACACTATCAATTTGACCCGGTTCAAACAACAAAAGTTAATGTTTTGGGTTCCATAAACATGCTTGGTTTGGCTAAAAGATTGAAGATAAGGATTTTTCAGGCATCTACTAGCGAGGTTTACGGAAACCCAACCGTTCACCCCCAACCTGAAACCTATTGGGGACACGTAAACACAATTGGCCTGAGGGCCTGTTATGATGAGGGAAAAAGATGTGCCGAGACCCTTTTTTTTGATTATTATCGACAGCATAAAATGGATATTAAGGTTGCAAGAATCTTCAATACCTATGGACCACGGATGCACCCAAATGACGGTCGTGTGGTCAGCAATTTTATAATGCAGGCCTTACACAATAAAGATATAACAGTATATGGGGATGGCTCTCAAACAAGGTCGTTTTGTTACGTTGATGACATGGTTGATGGGATTATTCGTATGATGAACACTCCTAAGGGATTCACCGGACCTGTAAACCTTGGTAACCCCAGTGAAGTAAGCATATCGGAACTGGCAAAATTGATAATTGACTTTGCTGGTTCTAGTTCTAGGATGGTACTCAAGCCGCTTCCACAGGACGACCCTGAGAGGAGAAGACCTGATATAACTTTGGCTCAAGAAAAACTTGGATGGAAGCCAACGGTGTCGTTAGAGGTGGGAATTCAGAAAACTATCGAATATTTTGAGGGAATAATCAAGGCTCAAGAAGGGAAAAAAGCAAAAATACATTTTAAGGTCTTGTAGTCTTTAGAGCAAGGTGTCTAAATCAATTCAATTCAAGAAAGGTAAACCTATCACTAAGCTCATCTCAGAAAATCAGCAAGAAATTAAGAATACTACAGCAAGCTGCGAGCTATCATCATTTAATCAAAAAACCCATTCAGTTTCTACGAGCTGGGCAAGGCGTACTATTTGTCATTGCGAACTAAGTGAAGCAATCCCGTATTTAGATTGCCGTGGAATTTATTCCGAGCCCTTCGGCTTCGCTCAGGGTAAACTCCGTCGAAGAACTCCTCATAAAGAGATTTCCTTGTTGTCATTGTATTACGTGGAAAAGCATGTAGCTAGCTACAACGGATTGTCAAGTTATGAACAAAATGATACATCAGGAACTTATAGAGGAAGTACAAAGGAGGTTTTAGAGAAAAGAGAATGAATCGAGCGATAAGTATTACTTCAAGTGCTGATTTATCCCCACAGCCATTACGCTCAGATGTTCGGCCGGTTGTAAAGGGTAAGTTTATATATGTCGGTGATGAGAAGTTGTATATCCGTGGTGTGACTTATGGAGCATTTCGACCTGATAAGAACGGCAATGAGTATCACAACCTGGAAGTTATAGATAGAGACTTTGCTCAAATGGCTGCAAACAAGGTAAAATCAGTGGACAATACCAACAGAGTAGGTTTACCAACACAGGCACGAAAAATGCAAATCGCAATACGAAACTTATGGGAGTGGTGGAAACGAGTCGCAAAGAAGATCGGTGACTTCCAAGCGCGAGTCATCCTGACAATTTTCTATTTCATTGTATTAGGACCTTTTGCCCTTGGGGTACGCTTGGGCAGCGATCCTTTAGAGATTAAAGCTAATACCTCACGAGGTTGGCACCCCAAGACTGAAGGGAAAGGCACCCCGATGGAGCAAGCCACTAAACAGTTTTAAAAAAATACATGATGCAAGATACAGGATGCATGATGCAAAAATACAGGATACAAGTTACAAGATGCGGGATACTACACGATACAAGATGCGGGATGCATGATTCAGGATACATGAAGCAAAACAGATGAACATCTTAGGAATTTCATGTTATTTTCATGATGCGGCGGCGGCGTTAATCCGAGACGGTCAATTAATCGCAGCCGCTGAGGAAGAGCGGTTTAGCAGAAAAAAGCACGACTATGAGTTTCCTCAAAACGCTATTGATTTCTGCTTAAGAGTCGGTGGAATTAAAGGCGCAGATCTTGATTACGTAGTTTTTTTTGAGAAGCCCTTTGTCAAGTTCGAGAGGCTACTTCTTTCCACAATGCAAACCTTCCCTCGCTCTCTCCGACTATTCAGAGAAGCCATGATTACCTGGTTTGGTGATAAATTATGGATTAAGCACCTACTGCAAAAGAGGCTTAGTGTGCCACCTTCAAAAATCCTTTTTAGTGAACACCACCTCTCGCACGCAGCTAGTGCATTCTTCTGTTCACCTTTTGAAGAAGCAGCCATACTTACAGTTGACGGGGCTGGAGAGTGGACAACTGCTACGCTTGGAATAGGAAAAGGCACAAATATAAAACTCCTTAAGGAGATTCATTTCCCACATTCTTTAGGCCTTCTATATAGTGCCTTTACGGCTTTTCTCGGATTCGAGGTAAATGAGGGAGAATATAAGGTAATGGGGATGGCTCCATTTGGCACACCAAGGTATATGGACAAGACATATAAACTTATCCATGTCAGTAGCGATGGCAGTTTTGAGCTTAACATGGACTACTTTTCATTTCATTACTCCTCTGATAAAACGTTTAATAGAAAGTTTGAGGAACTATTTGGCTCGCCCCGAGATCCCAAATCTCACTTTTTCACTAAGGCCAGTGGCTATCCTTCTTATTTTGGAGAAAAGCCGTCGAACTATGATGAACTAGCTAATGAGAATCAATACTATGCAGACATAGCCGCAAGCATCCAGGCGGTGACCGAAGAGGTGCTCCTTAAAATGGCAGAGGCTGCCTACAAGGAGACTGGTATAAAGAGGCTTTGCATGGCTGGTGGAGTAGCCCTCAATAGTGTGGCGAATGGAAGAATACTGAAAGAAACTCCTTTTGAAGAAATTTATATACAGCCCTCAGCCGGTGATGGCGGCGGGGCTATTGGCGCTGCGCTATTTGGTTATCATATGGTTCTTGGTAAACCGCGAAAATTTGTAATGGAGCATGCATATTGGGGTGAAGAACATAGTCCGTGTGTGATTGAAAAGTTCCTGAAAGATAACGGTATTCGATACGAACGAATCGAGCACGAGGAAAAGCTAATAGAGCGAGTTGTAGACAGGTTACAACAAGGGAAAGTCATCGGGTGGCATCAAGGGAGATTCGAGTGGGGGCCACGGGCGCTTGGGAATCGTAGCATCCTTGCCGATCCTAGGCGGGAAGATATGAAAGACATAGTTAATGTTAAGATTAAATTCAGAGAACCCTTCCGTCCATTTGCTCCCTCTGTGCTGGTAGAGCGTACACAAGATTACTTCACCCTAGACGATTCGGCTAGACATTACCCAGCGAGGTTTATGCTATATGTTGTAGATGTTAGGAAAGAAAAACAAGATTTAGTACCAGCCATCACCCATGTAGACGGTACCGGAAGGCTCCAGACTGTTCAGAAAGAAATTAACCCTAAGTACTATCGGCTGATTGAAACCTTCGAGCAAGCTACAGGTGTGCCTGTGGTGCTTAATACCTCATTTAATCTGAAGGGTGAGCCTATAGTAAACACTCCACAGGAGTCATTTCTTACATTCAGCAGGAGTGGAATGGACACTCTTGTGCTTGGGGACTATGTTATTGAGAAAGATGACGGGAGATAGGAGACAGGAGACGAAGGACGGGAGACCGAAGTCGGGGGGCGGAGGATAGACTGGAGACAGAAGACCGGAGACAGTATACGGGATGTATAAGTTTCAGCGATTGGTGGTGTATCAGTTGGCTTTGGACTATGTGGACAAGGTTTACACGATGAGCAGCCGATTGCCAAGTTCGGAACAATTCAATCTTCGTTCCCAAATAGAACGTGCGGCAACGTCTATTGTCCTCAACATTACCGAGGGATCAACTGGTCAAAGCAACGCGGAGCAAAATCGCTTTTTAGGGTTAGCTTTGCGTTCTTATATGGAAACTATTGCTTGCTGGGACTTGATCGAACGCCATAACTACCTCTCAAATGAGGACTTGACTAAAGTCCGAGAAATCGGACATCGTGTATTTATGAAGCTCCAGGCACTTCGACGAAGTCTTGAGTGAGGTGAAAAGTGAAAACCTCTGTCGTCTGTCACCGTTCCCCGGTCTACCATCATCAGTCTTCCGTCAAAAACAAAGAAGGAGGTAACATACATGCGGTTTCTAGAGGGTTTGACTAATAGGATGGGCATTGCTGGTGAGCTTCTACAATTCTTTCTGAATCACAAGTGGTGGTGGCTAACACCTATGATATTAGTCTTATTGATTTTCGGACTTCTTATCGTATTTGCACAGAGTTCGGCTATCGCTCCATTTATTTATACCTTGTTTTAAAATGAAGAACACTGCAGCGAGGAGGCTGTCCGACAATTAGGACAGAGTTTATAATAATTGCTGTCAAGGAAATAAATCTTCTGAGAGGAGGAATTAAAGCTAGCATACATTGAATCATAT
>JAHFBK010000057.1 GCA_023250035.1 Candidatus Dadabacteria bacterium | reverse complement strand
CGAAGGAGCAGTGAGGAATCTCAAACAGATTGCTTCACGGAGTTTACACTGAACTAAGTGAAAGTGTTCGCAACGACAGAAAAAGTAAGAGATTGCTTTGCTCCTTTCAGTCGCTCGCAATGACAATCCATATATTTCTATTTAAAAAGTGCGTGAAATCGTTTTAGTTCTTGATTTTGGTTCTCAATACACCCAGCTTATTGCACGAAGGGTACGTGAGCTTGGTGTTTATTCTGAGATTAAACCGTTTAACGAACCATTAGAACGAATAAAGGAAACTCAACCAAGGGCGATTATTCTTTCAGGTGGCCCCGCAAGTGTATGGGATGAAGGGTCGCCGTCACTTGATCCCGGCTTATTTAACCTTGGGGTGCCGATCCTTGGAATATGCTATGGGATGCAGCTCATAGCTCATCTTCTAGGCGGAAAGGTAGAACGCTCAACAAGGCGTGAATTCGGACCTGCGGAAATTGAAGTCACAGATACCTTGGATATCTTCTCGAATATTCCTCGAATGACTAGGGTCTGGATGTCTCATGGCGACCGTGTGCTCGAGATTCCAAAGGGTTTTGTTTCTATAGCAATGACTGAGAACTCGCCTGTAGCGGCGATGAAGCATACAGGGGGCAGAATCTTCGGCACTCAGTTTCATCCAGAGGTAATTCATACAGAGCTTGGTAAGGAAATACTCTCAAATTTTGTTTTTAAAATATCGAAAT
Organism: Candidatus Dadabacteria bacterium; assembly: GCA_023250035.1. Taxonomy (GTDB): domain Bacteria; phylum Desulfobacterota_D; class UBA1144; order Nemesobacterales; family CSP1-2; genus CSP1-2. The sequence continues at coordinate 13,023 of JAHFBK010000057.1, read as the reverse complement.
GCCAAGGTTCATGGACAGCGAAATCATTCGCTGATACCTCCATAAAGGAGATTAGACAGGAAGTAGGAAATTCTCATGTAGTCTGTGCGCTCTCTGGGGGAGTGGACTCGGCGGTTACTGCATTAATTGTCCAGCGTGCTATATGGGATAAGCTCCATTGCATATTTGTTGATACAGGGCTTCTGAGACTCAACGAAGCAAAACAGGTAGTTGAAACTTTTAAAGACTTGGGACTCGATTTAACTCATGTAAATGCTAGAAGAAGATTTCTTGATAAACTCCGAGGAATAGAAGAACCTGAGATGAAGAGAAAAATAATCGGGGAGGAATTTATTAGAGTATTTGAGGACGAGGCCTCAAAGATAGAAGGAGCTGAGTTTCTTGCTCAGGGAACGCTTTATCCTGATGTTATAGAAAGCGTTAGAGTAAAGGGCCCCTCAGCAAAGATTAAAACCCATCATAATGTGGGGGGACTTCCTGAGAGGATGAACCTGAAACTAATCGAACCCTTGAGAGAGCTATTTAAAGACGAAGTAAGAGCTGTGGGGCGGGAACTCGGGCTTCCTTCGGAGATCCTCGACCGCCATCCATTCCCTGGACCTGGGCTTGTGATAAGAATCATGGGAGAAATAACAGAAGAAAAGCTTGAGAAGTTGAGGTACGCTGATGCTATTTTCATAGAAGAGATAAAAAGGGCGGGAATTTATAATGACATTTGGCAGGCGTTCTGTGTACTACTCCCTGTAAAAACCGTAGGTGTCATGGGAGATGAAAGAACATATGAAAATGTTATTGCCCTTAGGGCTGTGACAAGCCTTGATGGTATGACTGCTAATTGGGCTCGGATTCCTTATGAAATCCTTGAGAAAATCTCAGCACGGATTATAAACGAAGTAAAGGGAATTAACCGTGTTGTTTACGACATCTCAACAAAACCCCCAAGCACAATCGAGTGGGAATAAAACCCTAAGAAATTGACCGTCGGTAGAAGAGAGTATGTTGACATAATGGTGCTCTGGCATTATAACTTATACCAATTCCAGTTAAAGACTTTATTTATAACCACAAGGGCACAAAGACACTAAGATTCATTTTATAATTTTTCCTCTTTGTGTTCATTTGTGCCTTGAGTCTTGGTGGTTGAACTAAACTAATAGTGTTCAATCGGATTTTGTATTAACTAAATACGAGAAAAACCAAATCTCTAAATATCAATAAGGGGAGATGGCATTCTATGAGTAGAAACAGACAGCCGCATATGGATGTCTTTCTCCCCGAAGCGGCGGGCTGGATTTAAAAATTCAAATGAGAGTGGCGGGATTCCGATCAATGGGGATTCCGGTCATATTTTGGTTTATGAGAAAATGGCCTTATAATTTGTTAAGGGGCTATTCACGTAGGTAGAAGAGGGTTGCGTTAGAAGAGTATATAGGGAGAGGTTACAAGTTGAGTTTCGATCCCTATTTCCCAAATTTCATTTATACACATTAAATAAGGAGGAAGGATGTTTATGAAAAGGGCGCTCTTCCCGTTGATAGGTATATCTCTTTTTATTATTGCCGCGCTTTTAACACCAAAAACCGGTCCGGCAGCTATACAAAAATACACACTTACCACCGGGGTAGTCGGTTCTGGTTCAGTGAATCCGTCAGGTGGTAACTACAAAAGAAATGCTTACTTAACTATTACAGCATTACCCAATTCGGGATGGGTATTCGACCACTGGGAAGGAGATTTATCAGGTACAAGCAATCCTACAAACATCAGGATGAATTCTAATAAACACGTTATTGCTGTGTTTGTTGAGGAGACGTCTCCCACCCCACCTCCTGATCCAACGCCTAGGGACAAAGAGGTGGTCGGTTACTTTATACAGTGGGGTATTTATGCGCGCAACTACTATGTAAAAAACGTTGTTACAAGTGGCTCAGCGGACAAACTAACTGTTATAAACTACGCCTTCGCCGGTATTGACGAGAATCTCAGGTGTAAAAGCCTCGACCCCTATGCTGACTACAACAAAGCATTTAGTGCTAGTGAGAGTGTTGACGGAGTTGGAGATACATTTTCTCAATCACTAAGAGGTAACTTCAATCAGTTGCGCAAACTGAAGCAGATGTATCCAAATATTAAGATCGTGATCTCTATCGGAGGTTGGACTGAGTCACACCGCTTCTCGGATGCGGCGTTACCCGAAAATCGCGTCGCCTTTGTCAGCTCCTGCATCACCATGTTTATCAATGGGAACTTTGCTCTGGGAGTTAGCGATCCGACTATTTTCGACGGTATTGATATTGACTGGGAGTATCCGGGCCGCTGTGGTGCTACCTGCGATTTCCGACCGGAGGACACGCAGAACTTCACCGCTTTGCTGGCCGAGCTTCGCCGTCAGCTTGATGCAATTGATCCCAACCTAATTCTGACGATAGCGGCACCGGCAAGTCAATACTATTACTCTGCAATCGAGCTGAATAAGATCCATCAATACCTTGACTGGATTAACCTCATGACATACGATTTCCATGGAAGCTGGGAACCGAATGGCCCAACCAACCATCATTCGCCTCTCTACAGCTCACCGTATGATCCTACTGTCGGAGGTTCTTCTGATGAAACCGTCCGGGGTTATCTTGCCGCTGGTATAGCGTCTAACAAGCTTACCTTGGGAATACCCTTCTATGGTCGTGGGTGGTCTCGAGTACGGAACATAAATAATGGTCTCTATCAGCCTGCAGGCCGCATACCCAGAGGCACGTACGAACAAGGTATAGACGACTTCGAGGTGCTAGAGAGTCTTGCATATCCAGGCTTCTGGGACCCGATAGCCCAGGCATACTGGATATACAACGGCAACGAGTTCTGGACTTACGACAATGCAACTTCTGTAGCCAACAAAATGGGCTATATAAATAATATGAACCTGCTAGGAGTGATGTTCTGGGAACTTAGCGGCGATGATCCCTCCGGCACCCTGATCAACACGATAGCAAATGGTCTTCAGTAGAGAGGGCAGAGCGATTATACAGGAGTTTTTTCACATATAATCAGTAGTTGTGGTGGGCGATAAAAACGTATTTGTGGATGTGGATTAGGTTCATTATTCTACTTCCTCGACTACACTGAATTCAATTCTATCAGAAGAGACTGTATTAAGCCTAAGTGAGAAACCAGGTGTGTTTTGACTATCTACTGTTTTAGCGAGGTCTTCTTCATTTATGCTTGAGAGCACCAAAAAGGAGACCCCATCATTTCTAAAAATCCTCTTTGTTATATTATCAATGCCTGGGGTCGAGTTTGCTAAAAGCGTGTCTAGTAGTTCGTATTGTTTGTAGTTACTAAATCCAACAAATGTTATAATTATTGTTCTACTTTTAACCCGTTGACCAATATTCCATTTTTTATCAAACTCCAATTTAACCTTATCTGCTGCCTTTGCTCCAGCCTGTTTTATTGCCTCAAGACTGAGTTGAGTTAGGTCGGTACCGTTCAAATATAAGCTATCACTTACCTCGTTTAATACCTTTTCGTTTTTATCTTTTACTTTTATTAATACGCTTGCAAGGGCATAATACATGCTTCTGCCTACTTTGCTTTCACTAGTCTTTACACTCACATAGGTTTCTAATCTAATATCTCCCATGTATTCCTGGACTTTATAACCTCCACCTTGAAGTACTCTTGTAATCTCACTCTTTATTTCTGTGAGAGGTAAGGTCTTTATAATCGGGTCACTCTCTGGGATTTTTAAAACTACTATTGATATCGAAGGCTTTCCGGGAGATTTAACATTATTGACCTTCAAACCTTTGATTTTGTCTTTAAGCATCTCAGAATCCACATTAGCTTCAAGTGTGATTTTATAATCATCCCCAATACGATTTTCATCAAGAATCCTGTAAGACTTTATGTATGAAATAGGGTTTTCGTTTATTAATTTCTCTAGTGACTTAGTGTCTAAAGTAGGGTTAATCTCTTTTGCAGCGTTTTCAACTGCAGTCTTGAGAGCATTTGATAGTGCAATAGTTCTAGTTGAGGTAATGGTTTTACCAGATAATGGTTCAATGCCTTCTACCGAAACTATTACCGCAAATGCAGAATTAGGTAAAGTAAGCAAAAGAAATAATACAAAAAGATAAAAGGTATTATTGACCTTTGACCTTAGAGACATGAGATTCATATTATTACTTTTAGACAATTTATTTCGGAATGCAAAATGCTTGTCACGGAATGTAATGAGAATTAATTCTGAATGTTAAATTTAACACATCCTAGTTTGTCAACTGCCAACAGTTAAAAATCCTATATGTAGATTCAGTCGTTATTCTTTGCTCGTATCACTATTTGAGGGAAATTTATGATAATATCCCTTTTCTTAACTCGGCTTTTTAAAAATCCCAAATTCACCAACTATGTTTACAAGCTCCCACCCCTCGTCACCAAGTTTGTTTAAATTCTTCTCAAAGCCGCTTCCTATTTTCGCTCTTCTAGTTGTCGCAGCCTGCTTTGACACAGCTATATCATGGTCATCGTGTTCAGGGAATAGCTCATCTATAGTAATAACTCTATAGTCCCATTTCATCGATTTTCTCCCGATTCACTGTTCGTTATTTCTGATGATTGATTTGTTTCTTCATCAATTACGAGTGAACAACCCTTCTCAGATATGTCGGCAAGTTTTTTTAAATGCTCCTCATAGTCCTTTTTCGTGATAGTTCCTTCGCGAATGCCTCTCTCAACTACTCTAACGTCATAAGAAATTTCATATCTACGCTTCATGTTAAACCTCCAAAAAGAGTTAATATTACCCAGACAAAGTCTAATTATCAATTAACCCTAATGAAGAGTTGGGTCATTCTTTGCTATGCCAGGAATTGTAAACTGAGCTGTAGTAATTGATTATTTCCATCCTATTACAAGAGACGATGTAAGCGGAGGTTCTAATCTTATCCATTTGACTTTCTTGAATCCTGCATCCGCTAGCCAGCCTCTTACTTCTCGGAATGAATAATCTCGTCCCTTAGTTGCAAGGAGCATTTGAATTGAAAATATAGCCCCAACCGCAGGACTCGTCAGGGTGTGATCAAGAATATGGTCTTTAATTATTATTTCTCCACCATGATTTAATGATTCATATATTTTTTTAAGTAGTTTCTCATTAGATTCTTCATCTTCGCTGTGAATGATGTTTGAAAGAAATGCTACATCAAACCCTTTAGGGATTTCATCCGAGTTGTAATCACATTCTAAAATCTTGATCTTTCCATTCATTCCCTCCTTTTTTAAAACCTTCTTTGTTACTTTGAGTGTCCCAGGAAGGTCTAGGATCGTGATTTTGAGATGAGGGTATTTTTGTAAAAATTTTATCGGATATGTTCCTGGGCCAGAACCAATGTCAATCATCGTTTGAGCCCAACTAAAATCAAGTAAATCGCTCAGAATCTCAGCGTCACCCCTTGCACTTACAAGTGAGTGCATAGCCATAATGAATCTTTCCGTCTCTTCTTCACTTTTCTGAAACATATCTGTAGGTCGTGAAGGTTTTCCAGTGCGAATCGATTCTTCTAGGCCAGCCCACGTGTTCCATAGTCCTTCTTCAAAAAGGATCATTCCTCCAAAGTACTTAGGTGAGGTTTTCGCAAGGTATTTAAGAGAAGTTGTTATATTAAAAAACATTACACCTTTTTTACGCAAAAATTTAAGTGCCACTAGGGCATTTAGTAGAAGTTCAATCGCCCTATGGTTTGTAGAAATCGCTTTGGAAATTTCTAGCGAAGAGCTCCCCTTGCTTTTGATCACATCAAATACACCAAGCTTGACCGCAACCTGAAGAATTCTCGATTGGGTAAATCCACTACTTATTCGGGTGAGCTGTGAAAAATCCATATTTTCTCGTGGCTCGGGGTTCGTGACTCGTGGCTCGTAGTTTATAATTCAATATAAAATTCACGAATCCCGGATCACTAATCACGAGTCATGATCTTTAAACCATTTCCATGTTTGATAGATGCCGTCTTCTAAATTTACATTTGGGGACCAACCTAAAACGAGCTTGGCAAGTTGAATATTAAGGTAAATCCTTAGGACCTCTCCAGCTCGAGGTGGAGAGTATTCTACTTTGAATTCTCGTTTAGTTACTTTTCTAAGTATAGTTACAAGATCATTAACTGAGGTTTCTATCTGTGTGCCGATGTTATAACTTCCAGAAGGTGAATTAACACTAAGGATATTCGCTTTTGCTACATCACCCACAAACACATAATCTCTTGTTTGATTCCCATCACCAAAGATCTCACAGGGTTTTCCTGACATTATTCTGTTGCAAAAGATAGCTAAAACCCCTGCCTCTCCATGTGGGTTTTGCCTTGGACCATACACATTTGAGTATCTAAGGGCAACGCAATCAAGCCCATGCACCGCATTATAGTAGCCGAGGTATTTTTCAATGGCGTATTTTGAAGCCCCATAAGGTGAGATAGGAATAGGATAGGTATTTTCGTCTGCGGGTAATTTTTTGGGCTCACCGTAGATTGCACCCCCAGAAGAAGCAAAGATAAATCTTTTTATGTTGTGTTTCACCGAAAGCTCTAAAAGGTTAAGAGTTCCAATAATATTTACCTCGGCATCAAATATGGGATCTTCTACCGACCGCCTGACATTTATCTGTGCTGCATGGTGGTTAACTATGTCAGGTTTGAAATTAGAAAAAGCCTTCTCCAGTAATGCAAAATCTCTGATATCCCCTTTAGTAAACTCTGCTTTTTTGGGAATGTTTCCTTCTATCCCTGTACAAAGGTCATCAACCACTAAAACCTTATGTCCCTCCTTTATAAAGGCATCGGCTACCCAGGAACCGATAAATCCAACGCCACCAGTAACAAGGATCTTCATTATATTTGCTCCTTCAAATTTTAAAGTTGATTACATAACCCATGATTTTCAATACGTGGATTAGCTAATAAACCCAACACACGAATGATTTTATATACATTAGTTTCGGTAATTCGAACATTTCATGTAGTTAGGGCTCTTTGCTAATGATAACGAACACCCTTTTTGCGACAAAATATAACCTTAAACTCTTATATTCCGGATTCTTGCCGATTAAGATTACATTAATTTTTAGATTAGCAAAGTTATTAGATTAAACAGCACATCGAGCAGGGTGGATAATAAGCGCAAATAAAATGATATTGAAGTCATAAAGACATTGGATTATATTAGAGCTTTAAAATACATCTGATGAGCTTAGAGCATGAATTAAAGGAATTACTGGAAGAACTCAAGAGATACTTTGAGTGTCAAAAGATTCTAGGGCTTGATACAATTGCCTTGGCAAGAGAAAAAAAGAAAGAAGAGAGTTCTAAAACTTACAAGAAAGAATTAAAACATCCTGTGTTTACGGCGAAAAAGACTAGAATAAGCGTCGAGGAGCAGCTAGGTATTTTTGACACTCCATCTAAGAAACTGACCCTTGAAGAAATCAGGGAAGAGATCGGGGATTGTACAAGGTGCAAATTACATCAAGGGAGAACAAATATAGTGTTTGGTGAAGGGGATCCAAAGGCAAGGCTTGTTTTTGTTGGTGAGGGCCCTGGTGAGGAAGAAGATAAACAGGCTAGACCCTTCGTAGGAAGAGCAGGGCAGATGCTTACAAAGATAATTACCGCAATGGGTCTTAGGCGGTCTGATGTCTATATATGTAATGTTGTGAAATGTCGTCCACCTGGCAACAGGTCTCCTGAACTAGATGAAGCTGGAACCTGCGAGCAATTTCTCTTCAAGCAGATTAGAGCTATTGACCCCGATGTAATTATCTGCTTGGGAAGCGTTGCCGCTCAATCTGTATTAAGAACAAAGGAAAAACTGGGAAATCTCCGGGGCAAGTTTCATTCTTATGGAAGGGCAAAGGTCAGGGTCACGTATCATCCAGCAGCCCTTTTAAGAAACCCTGGATATAAAAAACCCCTCTGGGACGATATGCAGATTGTGATGAAAGAATTATGAATCTTTAAATCGGGCGATTAGCTCAGGGGATAGAGTGCTGGCCTCCGAAGCCAGAGGTCGCGGGTTCGAATCCCGCATCGCCCGCCAATGATTTCAGAGACTTACGGATACCTTACTGTCTTTCTTAGTGGCCCTAGTGTCCAAAAAGGTGTCCATACCAAAATCATAGAGCAATGAATCATCATATTATTCCTATAATTTCTAATTACAAAACATTGAGACACGTGCAAAGGGTTCTCTAAGTTACTGGAAGATGAGTTAATGAAGAAATATTTTCTATGGTACTAAGTGTAAGATTGCTTTTTTTTCTAATTCTTTGGCGATTAATTTGTTTTTAGATTTTTCATGGGTCCAACAAGAAATGTTTGCGTGTCTGTATGGAGGCTCTTTAGGAAAGAATTTCAGCTGATTGCTTGACAAATCATCCGAGTTAACATCCGCTCTTCCTTTGATTGTATTGTTCTGGTTAGGAGTAACATCGCAATAAGCTATATTCCATATTTCGATTTTGGATAATCCAGATACCCTAAATACGGACGTTTGATTGTCTTTGGGGCTAGGTAAAAAGGCTGTGTACTTTACAGTGTTGTTTGAGTTTCTAATATATTTGCTAAAGTATATATATCTAGTAAGTGTTTCCGAGTTATATTGTATTAAGGGCATGGAAGTTCGATTACTTGGGATACAATCTGTTAAGATAATAAATCACAGTGCCTGGGATGAAGTCACCTAGTATTTCATATCCATGTGTTTTACTTGATCCAAAGATTCCTGCATAGGTTAATGTTTGGTTATCATCAATACTAAACAAAAAGGTTCTTCCATAATCATCATTCCATTCAAACGCTATATCCCCATCTGGCTCAGGTGTAATCTCCGGCATAGGGACATTCAAGAACGCAGAATTGAGCATATGAATAATTTCTCTTGCACCTAAATAGGTGTTAAATGAAATAGCATTAGCTCCGTATCCATCCCAGTTATCTTGATGACAGCTAATTAAGATTTCTTCAAGTTCATTTAATATTGGTTGTATTTCTGAATAGCGACCAATAGACTCTGTTTTTTTGAAATGTTCTAAAAAGTCTTTATATTTTTGCTCTATATCTTGAGATTCCGGGGCAAAACTTTTTCCTGATTGTTTAGGAAACCCAATTTCATATTTACTTATTGCAGCTCTGCTCATTGATAGGTCTCCACTAATTTTGGAGTAATACTCTTGAAAAATATCTGATTTTTGAAGTCTCTTAGTTTCTCTAAAATTGCCAAAATATCTTCTTCTAAAAAGCCATCTGGTGTGAGTTTGAAAACATCAATATCTAATATTATAGGAAGATTTTCTTTAATATCAACCTTAGGTTCGAATGCTTGAGTAATTATTGCCTTTATTCTAGGATCATCTGCAGGGACAACTACTCTATAAAAAAAACTAATAATTCCTTGAGGTAATCCTTCGGGAACTTCGGGTGGACAGGTTAAATAGTCCCCAAAGTCATTTATTGGCATAGGTATATTTAGATTGTTTATGTATCGCAAAGCAATTCTGTTAATAATTTCAGGTTTTATTGATTCTCTGTACAAATTCCATATTCGTAATGAATCGTCTCTAACCTCTTCCCAATTTTTATAAGGTTTAAGTCTATTGAAAGTAAATCCATCAAGCCTTAATTGAACAATCTTGGTTCCATCTGAGGACTCGTATCTATAGCCGTTGATCCCTCTATGGGTTGTAACACTTTGCTCCTCCTCTTTAAAATCTATTTTTGTTTCTTGAAACCTAATCACTTTCTCTTTAGGGTAATCTTTTGATATCTTAGCTCCAATTATTTTGAATTGATCTACATTAAATCCTTTTGGTAATTTACATCTTATATCAACAAGAGCTTCTGTAATTGGAGCCTTAGGAAGCGTCGGATATATTTCTGCCATTGAATTTACTGTGAAAAATAAATTTTTAAAGACACATAAGTGAAGTTCACCGACACGATAAGAAGTGCAATATACGATTGATTATAAATTAATATGCAATTTATGTCCATGTTTTTATGAATAATTTTCTGGTATTCAGTTGTTAAAGGAGATCGAGTTTCCAATACGCATATGTTAGATTTCCCATCAGTCTTAAGTTGTAATCATAAATAAATCAAACTATCTTTGTCTCTACAAAACTTAAGTCTTTTCGAGCTTGGTTTAGATAGCTTTTTTCTAACTTAGCAATAGCCGCTTTTTTCGCTTCCTCTTGAGTATGGCTGTAACGCTTAAGCATCGAAATATCCCTATGCCCGGATAGTGCCATAACGGTTGCAAAGTCTTCTTTCTCTCCTACAATCAAATTGGAAACGAAAGTATGCCTTAGATCATGAAAGCGGACATTACCAACACCGGAACGTCTAACGGCTGTCTCCCATGCCCTCTTCCATACTGTAAGGTGAGTGTAGGGTTTACCTTCATGGGTAGTAAAAACAAGGTCTGTCTTAGCTTTACTCTTAAGCTCTTTCAGAGTTTCTAGCAAGAGTTTTGCAATTGGGATGCTTCTTGATTCATCGTTCTTAGTCTCTACAACGTGAATAACTCCGTCTTCTATGTCAACATTTTCCCACTTTAACTTGGCTATCTCACCCCTTCGCATTCCGGTCATGCAATGATGAAGAGATTTGTTTTAGGGAACCACATAAGTGAAATTATTCTCTCAGTAACTTTGATGGTCTTGGTAGTTTCCACCTGCGTAATTTGAATTTTTCAACCGCGTGTTTTTCGATATGTGCTATTGCTTCATCCAAAGAATCAGTCAAAAGCAAAAGATCTAGATCGGGAGCAGCGATTGTTCCCTCAACCACCATGCGTTTGAAAAAATCCATTGCATCCTGAAAATATTCTTTACCTATAAGTACTACGGGGAAATCCATTATCTTCTTTGTTTGTATGAGTGTAATAACTTCAAAGAGCTCGTCCAATGTTCCGACTCCACCTGGCATTACTACGAATGCGTAGGAGTACTTTACAAGAAGCACCTTCCTAACAAAAAAATGATTAAAGGTTACCCATTTATCCAAGTATGGATTAGGCTTTTGTTCTACAGGTAGCGCTATATTACACCCTACGGATATACCCCCTGCTTCTTTAGCACCACGGTTGGCTGCCTCCATGATACCAGGGCCGCCTCCAGTCATAACAGTGAATCCTAATTTAACAAGGCGGCTTCCTACATTGCGCGCAAGTTGATAGAAAGGATGGTCTTCCTTTAGACGCGCTGAACCGAATACAGTAACGCATGGTCCTACGAAGTGGAGCACTCGAAAACCTTTAATGAACTCAAGGAGAACGCGAATTGTAAAAAATAACTCTTGTATTCTGGAACGTGGACCTTCAAGAAAGTAACGATCCTCGAGCATAGAGGCTTTTTCATACTCTGAAGAAGGGTCTTTGCTCTCTTTTATGACCTCGGTGGGATTAGTCTCCATTTTTATTCCTCGTTAGGGTTTGAATATAACTCCTATAAAAAGCTATAGTTGAAATATTACCTAATCCAAGAGCTTTGAATTCGATTAAGTTGTACTCAACTCACTTATACCTTTGTTATCACTAGAAATGTGTTTTCCCGTATTTAAGCTTGCTAAAGAAACTTTACAATTTAGCGAAAACATTGCAAACTTTGAAAAGACGGCGGTTAGCTCAAGATATAGAGAACTGGGCCTCTGAAGCAGGGGTCGCTGGGTTCGAGAATCTTCTATCGCTCGCAATGAAAGGTTCTTTAATTACTAAAATCTTATTTTCCTTTTGATAATTGGTTATTTTTTTAAGTATGCTATTGCAATAAGGTATAACAATTTTGGTTGAATTGTTGCATTTATGCCTAAGTATAAGATGAATACAATAGTTGTCACAGTTAAGTTTCCCGAAGAGTTTACGCAAGGGACTAACGATTCTTTTTTTAATCCCCTTGCAAGACCATTAAGGAATGTCCTCGAAAATGGCATTATAGGTAGGGTTACCTATGCTTTTTACAAAGAGCCGGATAAGCCTATCCGAACATTTGGGGCTTTTTGCTACACCCCGGGTGAAAGACTTCTCTTTTTCCCTGGTATTGTCAACAGAAGACTAAGGTGGAATTCTGAGGTAAAGAAGAAGATTGAGAAATTCAATTTACCTAATGATACAGTAATAGATCACTTTTCTTTAGAGAAAGAATTGGACAAATGGCATGTTACACTATTAGATAGGAATAGCAAAAAGAAATATCCTCTTCGCAGGTACAAAACACGAAAATATCAAGATGGCACCCTTTTTTGGTTTGCCTTGAGTCTAAAAAATCCATTTGTTCTAGATTCGACGCCTCAAGAACTAACATTAATGTTTTCTTCTCCCGAAACGGATTCGGAAAGAAGGATAAATGACGTAATTAAGGCTAGAGAAGACGCTATCTTTAGCATTCTTTCTCTCCCTGATGGAATAACACTTAACAAGGATGAATATCTTCATTTTGAGGTTTTAGTAACAAAAGATAAAAGGGATGGGATTGATTTGCCTCAATTTATTAATTTCCCAACTACACCTCCTAGCCTTGAATCGTCTGTAGAGATGGAGACGCAGTTGACAGTTCGTACTCATCCTGTTCGTCTTCAGGGATTTCCGGGGAGCGTTTTCATCATTGTTGTCAAACATAAGGGTATACTTAGTAATGAAGCCGTCATTACAAGTCCGTTATAGTGAAGATTTACAGGTGTTGAGGATTTCAGGTAGGAAGTAAGTCGAAGCAGAATTACAAATGTTAATCAATATTACAAGGAATCTGTAGCATGAAACTAAAAAGAAGCATGGTTGCGTTATTATCAGCAATCGCAATTGGAGTTATTATAGGATTTCTAGTATTCTTCACATCATACGAGGAGGCGATGTCGCAAGCATCTGAATCAAAAAAAATGGAGAAACCTAATCGGCTAATACATGAGAAGAGTCCTTATTTACTGCAACATGCGTATAACCCTGTAGATTGGTATCCATGGGGGGAGGAGGCATTTG
>JAHFBK010000166.1 GCA_023250035.1 Candidatus Dadabacteria bacterium | reverse complement strand
GAGTATTTGGTTGGTGCGACTAGATTTTCCATTCCCGTACCAAACCGTGATGTTCCAATTGAGACCTACAAAGAAAATTTTAACGGCGTAATCGCATTTGTAAGTGTAGATAAAGATACTGGTAAAATGGAAAACGCATTTCAAATCCTGATGCCGCCGTTTGATTATGACTTAGCCGATGCTGGTAAACGGGTCAGTTACGGTTGGGCCTTTTTTAGCTGTTACAACTCAGAGGAGGCGTATAAGGATTTAGAGGTCGAAGCCTCTCAAAAAGACAGGGACTTTATAGCCGCCGTAAACTGGAAAGCTGCTGAAGAAGCTATTAAGGAGGGAAAGTACAAGGAGATAAACGGAGTTAAAGTCATTGATCCGCAAGAGGTGAAAGGTATCGTGTACCTTATACCAACGCCTAAAAGCCCGCATGGTGCTGACGTTTCCCCGGATGGGAAATATATAGTTGGCGGCGGAAAGCTCGCTGCAGTAGTCACTGTGCACGGTTTTGAGAAAATGCAGGAAGCTATCAAAAAAGGCGATTTTGATGGAGAAGTTGTGGGTATACCAATCCTCAAATACGAATCCGTCAGGGTTGCTGAGGTTCCTGTAGGTCTTGGTCCTCTTCATACTCAATTCGATGATCAAGGTTATGCCTACACATCCCTTTTTGTGGACTCGGCAGTTGCCAAGTGGAAGCTTGGAACCTGGGAAGTGGTAGATAAGATTCCTGTTTATTACAATATTGGGCATCTCGCCACCGTCCATGGAGATACAACTAAACCAAGGGGTAAATTTTTACTTGCCATGAACAAAATCGCTAAAGGCAGATACCTACCTGTAGGACCTTCGCATCCAGAAAGCGCTCAGCTTATTGATATTTCCGGGAAAAAGATGGAGATGCTACTTGATTTTCCCACCCCTGTGGAACCCCACTATGGTCAGATAATAGATGCTACTCTCATAAAACCTCAGCTTGTATATCCGCTAGACCAAAACAAAGACCCATACGCAATTAAAAGTGCCGACCAAGCTCGCGTCGAACGAAACGGAAATAGGGTAGATGTGTACATGATTGCGATAAGGAGCCATTTCACTCCTAATATCCTTAAATTCGAGGAAGGTGATAATGTTTACTTCCATATAACTAATCTAGAACAGGACGTGGATATTACTCATGGATTCGGAATCAATTTCTCTAACGTAGATATGCAGATTGAGCCTGGTGAAACAAAAACGGTTAAATGGGTTGCCGAGAAGCCGGGTATCTATCCGTTTTATTGCACAAACTTCTGCTCTGCGCTACATCAGGAGATGCAAGGATATATCGAGGTAGCTTCTAAAAACTAGAGAAAAAATGGAGAGGTGACAATTAGTTTTTGTCCCTCTCCTCTCTCCATCTTCTAATTATATAAGGTATCATAAAAATAACTGATATTCTTTCAGGAAAAGTGAGGTAACTTCATGGCTAAGGAAACTTTAAGTATTATTGATAATCGTACGGGCAAAAGTTATGAGATCCCCATTAGCTTATCAAAGCGGGCGCGAATCCTTATTCTTGTTGCAGCGCTTTTAATTATTCCGGCAATATTTCTTCCCATCTGGACAATAACACTTGTGGCTCCTCAGTATCCAAAGGGGATAAAGATGTATATATACGCAAACAAACTGACTGAGTATAATCCCGAAACTGGAATGACAAGTAGTTTCCCAAGGTTAATTAACGGTCTTAATCACTATATAGGGATGCATGAGATAAGACCAGATGAATTCAAGGAGTTCAGATGGCTTCCCTTTGCAATCATTGCCTTTAGTATACTTGCACTTCTATCATCAATCGTAGGGAAATGGCATTTTGCTACGGCAGGGTGGATTTTATTTATACTATTCGCGATTTTTATGATCGGGGATTTCTACAGATGGCTTTATGAGTATGGACATACCCTTAGTCCCCAAGCAGCCATAAAAATAGATCCTTATATGCCACCTGTTATAGGATGGAAGCGACTTGCAAATTTCACAGTTATAAGCCTTCCGGGCACCGGTTCCATACTCATGGGCTTTGCTGCAATACTTGGTCCGATAATACTATGGCTCGAATCAAGACAAAAAAGATTATCTTAATCGCATGTTTAATTCTCCTCACTAGCTTCCAAGTGAGATCCTTTGCCAGGGAGATCGCTGTAGGAAAAGGAACGACTTATCCTTCAATTACAGAGGCTCTCCAGGTTTCGAATGAAGGAGATACAATAGTTGTTAAAAACGGAGTTTATAAAGAGAACATAGTTATAAATAAAAGTGTACAACTTATCGGAGAAAACCAACCTATCATTGACGGTAACTACCGAGGCGACGTTGTAAGAATCGAAGCGGATAAAGCTGTTATAAGAGGTTTTACCATAATAAAAAGTGGAAGCGATCTCCTCAAGGATGAAAGCGGGATAAAGCTAGTGAATTCGGAAGGGGTTACAGTTGAAGGAAACATGCTTGAGGATGTTATAATCGGTGTTTATTTATTCTCATCCCCTGGCAATACAATTAGAAATAATACGTCGTTTGGCAGAGCAGATTACACAACGGAAGAAACAAATGGAAACGGGGTACATCTCTGGAAGTCACCAAATAATACAATAGAAGGAAATAATATTAGAAAGCATAGGGATGGTATATACGTAGAGTTCTCACCCGGCAACTTAATCAGAGATAATCATTGTGAGAGAAACGTGAGGTATGGTCTCCACTATATGTATTCGGATAATAACACATTCGAAGGAAATACATTTGAGAGAAATGGAACGGGAAGCGCACTTATGTATTCTAAAAACATCATTCTTAAAAAAAATACTTTTAAAAATAACCTTGGCCCAAATGGGTTTGGAATGCTTCTTAAATCTTTAAGCGACAGCGTTGTCGAAGAGAATATGATAGTTAATAACACCGTTGGGATCTTTATGGATGAGGCAAATAGAAATATCCTTACTAATAATATCTTCTTAAGAAACGGCTGGGCAATCGATCTATTCTCTAGTTCTAGTGATAACGCTCTATATGCTAATAACTTTTTAGATAATGTTTACCAGGTGATGACTGATACGGACCGTACAACAAACCGTTTTTTTAAGGATTCAACGGGAAATTACTGGAGCGACTACAAGGGATATAATGGATATGATTTAAATGGAGATGGAATAGGAGACATTCCATACAAGCCGGTAAAGCTTCTATCATATCTTATGAAACGGTATCCCGACCTTACAGTTTTTTTAGAAAGTCCAGGGTTAAAAGCACTTGAGTTTGCAGAAAGGGTTCTTCCTGTGCTAAATCCTGTGGAGTTAAACGACCCATATCCGTTAATGAATCCCGTTCAAATGGAAGAAGATTCAAAATGATTAAAATAGAAAATCTTACTAAGGATTATGGAAATATAAAAGCCCTTCTAGGAGTTTCTCTCGATATCGAAAAGGCTGAGACCTTTGCCATAGTCGGTCCAAATGGTGCAGGTAAAACCACTCTTCTCAACACTATTGTTGGGTTAGTACATCCAAGTGGTGGAAAAATCACAGTTGATAATATTGAGGTTAGTAAAAATCCAAAAGAGATAAAAAAGAGAATCGGATACCTTCCGCAGAGAATCTCTTTTCATGAGAACTTAAGCGTGCTTGAAATTATTGAATTTTATGCCTCTCTTAGAGGGATAAATAATAACAATTTGGAAAATGTCCTCAGTGCTGTAGGAATTCTTGAACAGAGAAATAAAAAAGTCGGAGCCTTATCAGGTGGAATGCTTCAGAGGCTTGCCCTTGCGCAGGCGATTATTTCTGACCCTCCAATCCTTATCCTTGATGAACCTACAATCAGTTTAGATCCTGAGGGAAGAATAGCTTTTAAAAAGCTTATCAGGGAAGAGAAAAGTAAGGGGAAAACGATTCTCCTCTCATCCCATATCCTCAGTTACATAGAGGAACTAGCCGACAGGATTGCTATACTCGTTCGAGGAAAGGTTGTGGCACTTGATACATTAGGGGGCCTAAGGACCAGGCTTAAAATGGGATCAATACTTGAAGTAGTAATCGAAAATCTGAGTTCACAGGCACTCAGTCTTGTCGAGGACTTAGGAGCAAAGAACGCTACAATTAATGGAAATAGACTCAGGTTCTTTATCTCTCCAGAGGATAAATCAAAGGTGATTAAAACTCTCGTAGAAAATGGTTTCAACGTTATGGACTTATGGACAGAAGACTCGTCACTTGAAGAGATATTTATCAAATACACGGAGGGTGATTCTAATTCTAGCAATCAGTAGTTCGTTCAAAAGGGGGTTGTCATTGCGAGCCCTAGCGAAGCAATCCCTCATTTTGAGATTGCTTCGTCGCTTCGCTTCTCGCAATGACAGGCTGGGTCGCACCCTTTCGAAAAATCGAATTGGTATTAGGTTAGCAATATTTTCTCTTTTAATAATCATCGGTTGTCAATCCGAAAACTCTCCTGTTCCTATCAACAAGGGAACCGACATGTGCGAATACTGTCGGATGATGATAGATGATTTTCACTACTCGGCTGAGATTGTTACAAAAGGAAAAGTTCACAGGTTTGACGATATTGGGTGCATGCTGGCTTATGCTCAATCCAATGATTTG
>JAHFBK010000056.1:2440-13959 GCA_023250035.1 Candidatus Dadabacteria bacterium | reverse complement strand
AGAAGGACTCCAGCAAGCAGCACAGAGAAAATCAATATAATTAATATTGGGAGATAATCCTCAAGCATTTTATTATTAGGTTAAGTTATAAGTGGAGATTGTCAAGGAAAACCTAACTAGGGCATATGTGAAAAATCCTTGTGCAATGTTATATCTTGGATTAAGCACAATTCCCCCTGCAGAGAATCCAAAGCGGTTCTTTAAAACCTCTAACTCAGTTGCTTGACTAAAGTGGCCTGGCATCTTAGGTCTCCAATCTAATGTAACTATTTTTCACTAAATTTACTCAAACTTACGCAAAAAATGATAATACTAAATAACAAGTATTGTTTATTTTTTGTTTATTTTGAAAGTGTTGTTTGAGCTTATTGAACACCATACTTCGCTACGTTCATTTTATATTACTGCGCGCTTACTGCTGTTTTCATAGCTTTTTTAAAATTCCTCTCACTTTCACCGATGTACTTGTTGTATAGGTTAGAGGGATCGAGTTTAAGGAGCGGCAGTCCCCACTCCATAGCAACCGCTTTGGCGCAAAGACTTTTGCCACAACCCGGAACCCTAGAGTAAAAGTACACCCTTGGGAAAAGAAAGACCAAAGTCCGAAGCTCTTTTCGGGTCTGTAACGATGTTACGACGCTTGGCTAACCAAGACTTTAAACCTAAAACATCAGCTATGCCAGCCATACCTTCTTCTACCGGATAATATTCAAGCAATCCCTCTCTTTTCTTTCTACCATATCCTTTTTCGCTTCAACGACTTGTCTTATATCCTCCGGGGATAGTCTGCCATCTTCAACAATGACCTTTGTTAAAATCTTTTCAGCTTCCATAAGGGTAAGTCCCTTCATGTTGTTCAAAAGTCTGTTCGTATCTTGAGGCGATATTTCAACCTTTACGTTCATCCTTACATTAAGGTCTCGGATTATGTTATTAAGAAGTACACTGTATTCTTCAATCCGAGAGGCAAGTAGCTCTATTTTAGCACTTATGGGTCTAAAATATCCGGAATATTATCATCCTCTCCAGTGATAATGATTGCGCCGCTTAGCTTAGAGAACTTAATAGCAGCATCCTTAAGTTTTGAGACAATAAGTTTATCTTCGAGATAACCTCCCAGTCCTTGGAAATGGTAAATAGCTGGCAACTGTGAGTGTTCGATATGAGTAAGGGCAATAGAAGGATCGGCTGAGCCATATACGTGACCCTTTACCGCTTCTCGTCCGAGCCCCTTGGTGCGCGTCCAGGAAAAGAAAGGGAGCCTCAGATGATCAGCAAGGTGTTTAAGTAATGTCTCTGCACGCTCCTCTTCAACAGTATCTAGAAAAATAATACAGTAACGAGAACGTATTAGGAGTTCAATATCTTTTAGTGGGTCTTTTTCATTCATAATAAAATAGAATGAATAGGTTGATTACAAATATATATTAAATCATATCGAGAATATAATAACTTTAAAAAGTATTTAGCAATCAATAACCGTGCAACAAGCTGCAGGGTATGGTCTTAATATTAAACACTGCAACTGTCACTGCGAGGAACAAAGTGACGAAGCAATCTAAAATGAGAGATTGCTTCACTTCGTTCGCAATGACAATACAGCATTGTGGAAACCCTGTAGCAAGCTATAGGGAATTATCAAGTTAATATCCCATTATCAATATGTTCAATTCCTTATTGAAATTATAGCTATTTAGTAGATGATTAGTTGAAATAATTACGATTGGAAGACTATTTTCAGAATATTAACTATTAAAGATAAACAAATGCTTCTTTAATAAATTTGAATCAAAGGATATTTAATTCAATTTTAGATGAATATTCAGTTATTATTTCTTATCAGCACTTGCTAACTCAATAACAACCCGCTTTAGCCCGGCAACTACCCTCGCCATACGGTTGTAATCAACATTATCAGACGTGTCCCACTGTGTGTGATAATATGGATAGCGGAAGAGAGCTGTATCTGTGATCATAATGCCCGGATAACCCTCCTTCCAGAACGACCATTGATCTGACCAACCTATACCAGTCATCCATCCAGGAGCAGCTAAACCTTCAGATGGAAAATGTGTATTCTTTCGAAAAGAAGCAATTGTTTCATGAACAAGGCTACGCGAAGAGGTGTTACCAACAAAGCCTATGAAATTTCCAGTATTAGGATAAAAAAAACTGAAAGGAAAAGGATAACGCTGGCTTCCTTTCGCATCAGAGTAATACCCAATAGTTTCAATCGAAAACATAGCAACTATTTTTTCTCGCCTTTTGTTTGCACGACGGGCATAAACGAGACTTCCCATATTTTCAGTTTGGAAAAAAGGCGGTTCTTCGTTCACAAAGGCTACAAAGCGCACTGTACGTTGGCGATTTCCCCCTTTAAGAAGACGAGCAAACTCAAGAATAGCAGCAACACCCGTGGCATTATCATTCGCGCCTGGACAGCCAATTACCGAATCATAGTGCGCACCAAGAATAATGATTTCATCCGGGTGGGATTTACCTAAAATCTCTACCTCAATATTCTTTGCGATCTTCCCTTCGACAACAAAATCTTGAAATGACACCCCGTAGCTCAATTCTCGAAATGTCTTTTCAATGTAGGCAATAGCAGCTTCTAGGTTATTGTACTCCCTGAGGTTGCGCTCTCCTATTTCCCTTGCAAGCACCTCTACATGCTTTTTAATATGATTACGGATTTCGATTTCCTCCTCAGTTAAAGGAGTAAATTGTCCCGAGTACGAACGGCCAGGCATTTTTATTGATATGCCACGACTTCCTATCATGTTATATAGTCCCAAAAAAGCTATGAGGATGAGAAAGCCCAATGTATAGTACAGGAATCGTTGGCAAAATCGAAGCCTATGTAGTAAAACTCTCATCTAATTCTAATTGTAGGACTCCCTGTTTTTGCCAGTGTCATTCACTTTTATAGATGGGAATCATAAATAATCAGGCCAGAATTTATAATTCTTATTCTGAAAATAAAAACTATCTTTAAAAACATTAAACTAGAGTATTTTGACCTCTATTTATTAATACCGATTTTCAATACTGGTTGTTACTTTCAACTCTCAGAGCATTCCTAAGACCTATGGCCTATAAGCCCCTGGTCTAAGTATAAAACACGATGCAATAAATACGTTCTCAACTCTCCATCTCAGCAAGTATCGTTGCGTGAAAACCAATGGATGTCACGCCAGTAGACCCAGTACCTGCAGAGCTTACAAACACCTCAACTCTGACTTCTACTTGTCCAGATTCATCATCCCAGTCAGCATCAACAGATTCAACAGACCAATTACTATTAATTTGTGTTGGTCCACCACCAGAGTAAAATAGAAGAATCCTATTCAAAGATGCTGTTGCAATTGCACGCACAAACTGGCGTCGTGTGAGTGTAGGACCGATCAAGAACGTAAAGGTTTCTTTAATAGTTGTGCTAGTAGATAAATTGGTTGGTATAATTCCGGTTATGATAAATAATCGGTTTGCACCATCAGGGCCACTGACTGCAGCTTCTATTTGCTGTAGATTTACAATGTTAGTAATTTTGATAGGCATCTGGAGTCTCCTTTAAATTTTCATTTGATTATTATAGGACATACTAAAGAGTGAAGTCAACAAAAAGTCCCCAAGATTAAAAGTTCAACTCTGATTATAGAGGATACGATATGAGCAATAACTGTTATTTTAAAGTCTAGATGTGTGATGTTAATATTTAGTCGATTGAAAATCAAGACTCACATAAAAAGCTTTTTGACTCTTCATGAACTTTTAACTGCTACCATATTGCTAACAAGAACTTATGAAGTTAGATTTAATCTGTTATCAATTAATCAAAAGATAAAAAATGGATGATCAAATTAAAGAAGCCAAAGCAATAATAAATAGCACATCTAGTATCACTGTCCTTACAGGGGCAGGGATTTCAGCAGAAAGTAGAATTCCAACCTTTCGAGGAGAAGAAGGTCTTTGGAGAAAATTTCGTTCAGAAGAACTTGCAACCCAGGAGGCGTTTCAAAGAGACCCTAAGCTTGTTTGGGAATGGTACGATTGGAGAAGAGGTTTAGTAAAAGAAGCAAAGCCAAATCCTGGCCATTATGCACTCGTAAACCTAGAAAACGAGAAACCCAATTTCACACTTGTAACGCAGAATATTGACGGGTTACATCAACTTGCAGGAAATAGAAATATCATAGAAATGCATGGAAACCTATGGCAGATAAGATGTACTAGTTGTGGTATTATAGAGCAAAACCATGATGTACCACTTAAAGAAATCCCTCCTAAATGCAAAAATTGCGATTCGCTCGGACGTCCAAATGTAGTTTGGTTCGAAGAGATAATACCAATATCAATAATTGACAACATCCTAATAGCCATTGAACGATGTGAAGTAATGCTTATTGTTGGCACATCTGGTGTTGTAGAACCCGCAGCATCAATGGGACTTGTAGCAAAACATACTGGAAAAACCGTGATCGAGGTAAATCTTGAGACAACTCCCAACTCGTCACATTATGACATCAGTATACTTGGGAAATCAGGAGAAATTTTACCGATGCTTTTATAGTGGCAATTCATAAATTGCCACTACTGTTTTCTTTTATTCTTTATTAATCTAACAGCCAGTTTTATTGCAGCAATCATGCTCGAAGGATTCGCTTTACCCCTCCATGCAATGTCATATGCGGTGCCGTGATCTGGTGAGGTTCTGATAATCGGAAGACCCAGAGTTACGTTCACACCGTCATCAAACGATAGCATTTTAAATGGAATTAAACCCTGGTCGTGATACATTGCTATAACCGCATCCCACTTCGCCTGTGTAGCGTAATAAAACAAAGTATCAGCAGGCATAGGTCCTGTAACATTTATTCCTTTCGTTCTTGCTTTGTTAATCGCAGGAATAATATGGAGTGCTTCTTCATTTCCAAACGCGCCAGCCTCTCCTGCATGAGGATTTAGGGCGGAAACAACTATTCGAGGTTCTGGTATCCTAAAAAGATTAATCAAGGCTTCATTAGTAAGTTCAATTGTTGATAGGATTTTCTCTTCATTTATCAACCGAGGTACATCAGATAATGCGCAGTGAATAGTAACAAGCACAACCCTAAACCTCCCACCTTCAAACATCATCGCAACCCTTTTTGCGCCTGTGAATTCCTGGAGCATTTCAGTGTGACCCGGGTACTTTGCTCCGGCAAGGTGGATGGATTCTTTACTTATTGGAGCAGTAACAATTGCGTCAATTTTCCCTTCTAAGGCATATTGAGCAGCCTCTCTAATGTATGCGATGCTTGCCTGGCCCGCTTGTTTGTCCGTATGCCCTGGGCTGAGCCTTGTTATATCAAAATTAGCAATATTTACAATATTGATTTCAGTCCTTACACCAGCGACATCTTTTGCCTTCTCAAGTATACTTGCATCACCAAACACTAGCGGTTTGCATAACTTCTGAAGTTCACTACATAATAGAGCCTTTACAATGACTTCAGCCCCGATTCCATTCGGATCGCCCATTGTGATACCGATAATTGGTTTATTGGACATAACGTTCGTGGCTCGGGATTCGTGGTTCGTTTTCTCGATACACGATACACGAGCTACGATACCCGATTGTAGTCACCCCACTTTTCCGTAAATTCTCGGTTTAAATTTTACACCTAGGTCTTCGACAATTCCTCTGCACTTCTCAACATCAACTCCGGGAATCGTCACAACACTCGCAGCAACATCGGGAATATAATTTTTTGCATCCTTTATAAAGTCTAGTACTGCGAAATAAGCCTTGTCTCCGTACTTTGAGGGGCAAATCCTAGCATAGGTCTCTGCATCTTGAGCGTTTAAGCTTATTGAAATTGAATCCACCAAGCCTTTAAGCTCAGGAAGAACATTTCTTTTGTGAACGAGGTTTGAAAGACCATCTGTATCAACCCTGATTTTTTTTGCTCCCTTGTTTTTAAGCTTTTTTGAAACCTCTTTCACTACATCAACTCTAAGTAGTGGCTCCCCCCATCCAACAAAGACTATTTCATTGTACATCGTAGGATTGCCCGCAGCGTCAAGGATCTCATCAACTGTCGGTTCTTTCTTTATTCTGAGGTTAAAATCTCGTAGCATAAAGCTCCTCCACTTTCCACAAAACACACAGGCAATCGTACATCGGTTTGTTATATTGAGGTATAAAGAATCTCTGAGTTTATAAGCAATCGAAGTTGGTGCCTCAGGCGGTTCAAATATAAAAAGATTCTTTGCGTTAGCAGTTGTTTCTTCTTCGATCTTTTCAGATGAAATCCCTCTTAACCCTGCTATTTTCTCAGCAACATACTTTACATAAGAAGGGTCATTCCTTTTTCCTCTAAAAGGAATTGGAGCGAGGTACGGTGAATCGGTCTCAATCAGAATCCTCTCGATTGGAATTTTTCTTGCTGCTTGTCTTATATCCTCTGCATTTTTGAAAGTCAGGATTCCAGAGAATGAAATATAAAAACCCTCGTCTATATATTTCTTTGCCGTTTCATAATCACCAGTAAAGGAGTGAATTACACCCATTGTCTCCCATGCATCCTCTTCTTTTAATATTTTAAGAACGTCGTCGTGTGCTTCGCGAACGTGAATGATCAATGGAAGATCAAGCTTTTTTGCAAGCTCGATATGCCTTCTAAACGAATTGATCTGAATATCACGTGGTGAGTGCATATAGTGGTAATCAAGCCCTGTCTCGCCAATGGCTACGACTTTTTGCTCATTACAAAGATCTTCTATTTGCGACAAGACTTCCTCATCAAAACTAGATGCTTCATGTGGATGAATCCCGACTGCTGTAAAAACCATAGGAAATTCTTCCGCTATCTCAACAGTTTTATTTGAAGAGATTAAATCAGACGAAACGGCGACGATTCTTTCAACACCAGTATCCCTAGCCCTTTCAATAACCTGAGGGATATCCTCTAGCATTTCTAAATGCGCATGGGTGTCAATAAGCATTCCCCTATTCCCCGCTTTTATCCTTTATAAGCTCTAAAGGAGGCCTGTATACTGTTTCATCCCCTGTCTTCTCAGTTAATTTCTGAGCCTCTCTTTCTTTATCCCTAAGTAAATCCTTTAACTCATCCATGAATTGATTTATATCCTTAAAGGACCTATAAACTGAGGAAAATCTTACGTATGCAACCTCATCAAGCTCATAGAGTTTTTTAATAACCCTTTCTCCAATCTCTCGACATTCCACCTCCCTCTCTCCTCTTTCCTGAAGTTCCCTTTCTAATTCAGAGACAAAATCTTCGATGACTTTCACGCTTATTGGTCTTTTTTCACAGGCTTTAAGCATTCCTGTAATTATCTTATTTCTATCAAAAGGTTCCCTTCTTCCGTCTTTCTTAACCACTAATAATTCTACTTCTTCCACGCGCTCATATGTAGTAAAACGCCTCATGCAATCAAGACACTCTCTACGTCTTCTAATAGCTACACCGTCTTTACTGAGACGTGAATCAATTACCCTATTTCTTAAACTTGCGCAAAAGGGACACTTCATCTTTTTTGGTAACTATTTAGCTACAGAGCACACAGAGAATACTGAGAAAGAACTAAAAAAATATTTGTGTTTTCTATCTCTGTGTCCTCCGTGATCTCTGTGGCTAAAGTTTATGCCGATAAATTGGAAACCCTTTACAGAGTTCCCTAACATCTTCGCTTATTCTTGAGAGCACCTTCTCATCGCCAACATTATTTAAAGCATCGTAGATAAATCCTGCAATAGTTTCAACTTCCCTCTCTTTCATTCCTCTAGTGGTAATAGCGGGTGTTCCAATTCTTATTCCGCTTGCTATTGCAGGAGGTCTTGGATCAAATGGAATAGCATTTTTATTAACAGTTATACCAGCCTTCTCCAAGGTTTCCTCAGCCATTTTCCCTGTGAGTTCTGTCTCCCTTAGATCTAGCAGCACCAGATGTGTATCTGTGCCTCCTGAAACTAGTTTAAAACTCCTTTCCTTTAAAGACTCTCCCAGGATTATGGAATTATTAACAATCTGATTTTGATACTCAATAAAACTCGGCTGAAGAGCTTCGTGAAACGCCACAGCTTTTGCCGCAATTATATGCATAAGAGGTCCACCTTGAGTTCCAGGAAAAACCTTACTGTTAACAACCTTCTCAAAATCTTTTTTCATCATGATCATTCCGCCTCTTGGACCTCGTAGCGTTTTATGTGTAGTGGTGGTTACGAACTCGCAATATGGAATGGGTGTTGGATAAAGTCCAGCAACGACTAATCCAGCAGGGTGAGCAATATCAGCCATCACTAATGCTCCGCACTCGTCTGCTATTTCACGAAACCTTTTAAAGTCAATCTTTCTGGGGTACGCGCTCCATCCAACTACTATTAATTTTGGACGGTGCTTAAGCGCAAGCTCTCTTACCTGCTCATAATCAATTAGGTTATCGCTTTCTCTCACACCATAGGGAATTACATTATAAAGAGTACCTGAGAAATTCACCGGGCTCCCATGTGTAAGATGCCCGCCATGAGAAAGATTCATACCAAGAATCGTATCTCCGGGCTTTAATGAGGCAAAATAAACAGCCATATTTGCCTGAGCCCCCGAATGTGGTTGCACATTTACGGCATCTGCCCCAAATAGCTTTTTCGCCCTCCCAATAGCAAGAGACTCAGCGATGTCTACAAACTCACACCCGCCGTAGTATCTTTTTCCAGGAAGCCCTTCAGCATATTTATTAGTGAGCACAGAGCCCATAGCTTCGAGTACTGCTTCGCTTACATAATTTTCAGAAGCTATAAGCTCGAGCTTCCATTCCTGGCGCTCTATCTCTAACCTTATCGCTTTTGCTATTTCCGGATCAACTTTTTCAAGAATGGACATAAATCATAATCTCCAAGAGTCCATGAAAGGGTATCTAAAATTCGTTGAGTTGGCAAGCTGGCCAAAAGCATGTATGATAATTACTACAGTTGATATAACTATAGCAAATTTAATAATAGCGATGAAGATACAAAGAGCGATTAACGCATTAAAGGTTAGGAAGAATTTAGGGGAGATTCTAGAGGAAGTCTACTATAAAGGTACCCACTTTGTTATTAAAAGAGGTGAAAAACCTATGGCAGTTCTTATATCAATGCCTGACTACGAGGCCTATCTAAAGCAACATGAAGAAGATTTTAAAGTCTTCGATGAGATCAGAAAGCAAAATAAGGATAAAAGAGCCGAGGAAATCGAAAAGGATGTTGAAGAAGCTATTAGGGCTGTAAGAAAGGGATGGAGAAAGGGTGCTAAGGGTAGTGCTTGATACGAACGTCATTGTCAGCGGCACTATCCAAAATGCTGGCAATTCCTTTACAATTTTAGAGGCGTGGAGAAAAGACGTTTTTATTTTAATAGTTTCCTCCGTCTTAATTGATGAAATTAAGCGAGTTTTTTATTATCCAAAAATTAGAAAAAAGTATAAGATTACAGAAAAACAAATAAGGGGTGTGATAAGAAACCTTAGAAACTACAGTGTTATGACACCTGGTAAGCTTAAACTCCATGTGATTAAAAAAGACCCTCAGGATAACGAAGTGCTTATTGCGGCCTTAGAGGGTAAAGCAGATTATATCGTCAGTGGAGACTCTGACCTGAAGGAACTAAAAAGCTACAAGGGTGTAAGAATAGTTTCTCCAGCGGAGTTTGGTAAATTGTTGGAAGACTTAAATTAGAATAGCGTAGATTTATAGGCACTTAGAGATTATATTCGATTCAGCATTAAAATACGGCGCATTGTTAGTTTATAATTATTAAGGGAGACGTAATGTTACAAGATTCAAAAAAGGCTATATTCTTCGATTTTGGCGATACGCTAGCTGCGACTACGCCTTATTACCTGATTAGAATTGCAATGGCACTAAGAGCAGCGGGGTACCAAGTTTCAGATAGGGAGTTCGAATTAGCTTACATCAAGACCGATTACGAAATATATACTAGGTACAAAGCTCAGGAGGAAATAACTCCAGACGAATATCGTGAATGGTTCTTTCCGATTCTATGTAAGTATCTCTGTCTAGATGGTGACCCTTATGAGATCCGCTCAAGAATGAGGGTAGAACTAAAGGGAATAAAATTCAGTAGAGCCCGACTCCCAGGGGCCAATGAGCTTCTCGATTTTTTAAAGGGAAAAGGTTATATACTAGTAGTAATATCAAATAACGACGGAAAAACTGAAGAAAAATGCGAAGAAGTAGGAATTAGAGAATATTTTGACATTATTATTGATTCGACAAATATAGGACTCGTAAAACCAGATGCCCGCATTTTCCAATTTGTCCTAGAGAAACTCAAATTATCTAATGGTCAGGCAATACACATAGGTGACTTGTATGGTTCAGATGTAATGGGCGGATTAAACGCAGGTATAGATGTTATATGGTTAAACAACCGTGATATCCAAAAACTTGACGGAAGTCAGGTTATCGAGTATGAAAATCTGTCAGAGATAAAAGAGCTCTTCGAGTAAAAATTATCTTTCCCTTTAAAAACATAAACAAATAAGATGGGAATCTCTTTCGAATTAGGCAAAGAACTAGAAGCTATAAAGGAAGAAGTGCATCGGTTTGCAGAGAAAGAAATTCGTCCCAGATTGAGAGAGTTTGAGAGAAATGGAGATATTACAGAAGAATTTAGAAAAAGATTCGCAGAATTGGGACTCAATACAATTGACTATCCTGAAGAATATGGCGGCAGCGGACTTGGCTTAATTGGAGCAGTAGTCACAATCGAGGAGCTAGCTTGGGGAGATATTGGAGCCGCTCTTGCTTTACTTAATGGGCCTGGGCTTGGAGGGTATGCAATACTCGAGCTTGGGAATGAAAATCAAAAAAGGAAATACCTTTCATTTTTCTTGAATCCTTACGGACACAATGTGAGGTGTGCTTTTTGTCTTCTTGAACATCAACCTGATTTTACACTCGAAAATATGCAAACAGTTGCCACCCTAGTTGATGGAGACTTCCTACTTTCCGGAAAGAAGTTTTGTGTGATGAACGGGGATAGAGCAGATTTTTACATCGTATTTGCTAGAATAGAGGGTAAAAGTGGGATAGAGGCTTTTATAATAGAGAAAGGAACGACTGGACTTCAAACAGGCAAGGTACTCGAAAAACTTGGCCTTAACTCCGTTCCGACAGCGGATATAATCTTGGATGGGTGTCGAGTCCCTAAAGAGAACCTCCTCAATGGAGCATCAGAATTTGGAAAAGCGCTTGAAAGCATATTTATAAGAGAACAAATCATATCTACTGCCTTAATGGTTGGATGTGATAGAGCTGCTAGTGAATATGCATTTAAATATGCTTTCGAAAGAAAAGCATTTGGTGTTCCAATCTACCAGCATCAGGGGGTTTCATTCATGATGGCTGAGATGGCAATAGAAGTGGATGCCTCAAGATGGATGCTATGGCAGGCAGCTTGGGCTTTTGATAAAGGAAAAGAAGAGGCTCCCCTTCTAGCTGGAAAGGCATT
>JAHFBK010000056.1:0-2340 GCA_023250035.1 Candidatus Dadabacteria bacterium | reverse complement strand
TTTCATTCATGATGGCTGAGATGGCAATAGAAGTGGATGCCTCAAGATGGATGCTATGGCAGGCAGCTTGGGCTTTTGATAAAGGAAAAGAAGAGGCTCCCCTTCTAGCTGGAAAGGCATTCATAAAAGTAAAAAGGATGAGTTCGAAGATTACATCTGATGCTGTGCAGATCTTAGGCGGTCATGGTTTTATCCAAGACCACCCCGTTGAAAAATGGATGAGAGATGCTAAAACACTCTCGGTGTTGGTTCAATCTATGGTCCTGAATACCTAACAACAGCATAGTGACCATTTTTCCCAGGATAGCTGAAGTTTATAGGACCGTCATTAACTACACATTCTTTAGTATTTAAAGTTTCACCTTTTGTAAATATAAATCCATTAGGAAGAACTATTTGTGCCTCATGAATAGCTCCAGTTACCGGATTTCTCATGGGTTCAAGGATTACATTCATAAGTTTGCCAATAGTGATACTGCTATCTTTTCCGGCAACCTTGAAATCTATTGACACGTACCTCGGTTCAAGTAATGTAGAAAACGTCGTTGCAATTAGCTCAAAAGGCAGACCTCCTGCCTGACCGCTCATAATCATAACAAGTGCATCCCTTTGTTCAAGCTTAGCTCTTTCATCAATATATACTGCCGCCGTCCCGTTTCCCTCATATATCTGTCCTGGCCACTTTGCGGCAACGGCACAATTAAGCCCCTCTAGTACGACCTTTCCATACCGACCCTTTCTTATATGCCAGGCCACCATCCCTTCGCAGTGACCCTTAGTCGGCGGAGCATTAAAATTACAAGGGCACCCCCAGTCACAGTTACAACCCTGAATATAGTCCGCTGTCCAACTCCATTTCACTTTTTTCTCAGTCATTTTTACGTCCTCTGAGGCATTAGTCTCGGACTATTAACTTTGCTCGACAGCCTCGTACAGTCCCTAATCACCGAAAGTCACCTGACCCGTGGACAACATGTGTTGGTGAGTCCGGTCAGTCGAAGTGATTGACTGGGAACAACACTATGTTTAGGA
The DNA here is from genome assembly GCA_023250035.1 of Candidatus Dadabacteria bacterium. Classification (GTDB taxonomy): domain Bacteria; phylum Desulfobacterota_D; class UBA1144; order Nemesobacterales; family CSP1-2; genus CSP1-2. Next base: position 1,308 of record JAHFBK010000056.1, on the reverse strand, counting down.
CTTCTTTGCATAATCAATCATTCCTTGAAAATCCACAACAACGACAGGTTCATTGCCTACCACCCAGGCATCATGTCCTATTGGCAACAACGACACATCCCCTGCTTTGCACTCAAGTTCTGTTCCATCATCCATTAGTACCTTAAGTGTCCCAGAAAGATGGTATTGGAAATGCGACGCTTCGCAACTCTTCGTCTTTGCTAATGGTTGTACTGATGTGGACCATCTCCATCCTGGTTCAAGAATGGCGCGACCAATCATAGTTCCACCGATCTTTACCAGATCTACTTTACCCTTTGGGAAGCTCCTCACCTCATCCGGCTTGTTCAAATTTTTTAATTCTGCCTTCTTACTAGTTTTACTCATGATAATCCCTCTTGTTTAAACTCATTTTATATTTTGTGAACCACAGAACCGATGCTTTATAGTCGAATTTTGCCTACCCAGTTTATGGCTCACTATATTTCATCAGTTGTTACCGCATGTTCTTGAGTATGTCCACCATCACTACTCGTTGTGAATGGCTTCACGCACTCTCTCGACAAGCTCTTGTGGGATCTCTTTCATGCCGTGCTCTTTTTGAGCATGTTCAGCAACCTTTTTCATAATCTCTTCCTCTGTTTCACCACGGACTACAAAGTCGCAGTCTACACCAACGTCTCTACAGCAGATTGTCTTCGCCATTTTTTTCACCTCTCTTCTTTTTAGAATATTAAAAATTAATTATATATCAGAACCTTTCCTATTACAACAAACTTTCTTATATTCTTCTTTGTTTTAAATTTTAAAATCTGTCTTTTATGCACCTTTCACATACCTTTGTCTTTTCATCAGGCTCTTTTCCATATGTGTAGAATATGTATTTGCCGTCGAGATAGATTCCCGAGTAAGTAATCGAGAGATGGTTCCTTTTAATGTGTTTTTCTTTTTCATGCCCAAAGAATGTTGCTCCGCAGTCGCAGTTTGGGTCAACCGTGAAAGGAGCTATTTTTACCGTCATTTTTGTTAACTCCTTTTCTCAGAGGGGAAGCCAGACAGCTTATTAAATCGAGCTTATCTTCAAGTAGGGGCAATTCATGAAAATGCAGGTAGTGGCCGGGCTTCGTCGTGAGCTCAGCCGAACGGCATTTCGGCGAAGCCAATTCCCCTTATAATCTTGAACTACATGGAATCTGAACACCAAAGACGGTGATATACTCATTTTCCGATTTCTGGTCCGCCGTAATTAGTGAAGTAGCCGTGTTCGCTGTTTGTGGGTTGGTGTAAAAGCTCATAAAATCCTTCTCTACGTTTCCACCATTTACCTCG
>JAHFBK010000165.1 GCA_023250035.1 Candidatus Dadabacteria bacterium | reverse complement strand
CCACCATTACTTGCATTGACAGGAACCGCGTCAAGGGTTGTTCTAAAAGATGTTCAAAGGGAGTTACAGATAGAGGATTTCGATGCCATCATTACTCCGAAATCCTTTGATCGGCCTGAAATAAAATTCCGTGTTATCTATTCTATATCTCAGGAAAAAACTGCTAGGTTGAAAGGTTACCTTGGACAGATGTTACCAAGCTTATTTAATACCACAACCTCGTCTCTCTATCAAACAAGAGGAAAGGAAACTTATTCTGGACTCGTTTTTTGTCCACATGTTGGTGGTGAATTTGGTGTCGAGAGAGTGGAGGATGATATTAGGAAAGATTTAGGCATTCATACCGCCATTTATAGCGGACAGGAACCAAAGGGTTGGAATCCTGGCCAGTATCGTTATCATAAGCAACGTGTAACTAAAGAGTTTAAGAGGAATAAAATACCGCTTTTGGTTTGCACTAAAGCTTTTGGAATGGGAATAGATAAGCAAAACATTCGCTATACAATTCACTTTGGGATTCCACCTTCTATTGAATCTTTTTACCAAGAAGCCGGACGTGCAGGAAGAAATCGAAAAACTGCTTACAGTTGTATAATCGTCTCTAATGATGATCCTGAAAGATCGAAGAAACTGCTGAATCCTAATACAAAGGTTGAAGAGATAGTTGAAATTGTAAAGAATGTCGCATGGGAAGAGAATGATGATATAACTAGGGTTCTTTACTTCCACACTAATGCATTTCGTGGAATTGCTCAAGAAAGACAGGATGTTGAAGAAGCTCTTCGGCATTTGGGAGATATATCCAAGAAAGGAACAAAAACTCTAACCTTACCAAATATTGAAAGAAATATTGTAGAAAAGGCACTTCATCGGCTTTTACTCATTGGAGTCGTCTCTGATTATACAATAGATTATTCTCGTGATGAATTTACTGTTAAACTATCAGGCGCAAGCAAGGAAGAAATACTTGAAACCTACGGGAAATATGTTGCAAGTTATCTTTACAGTAGAAAACAAACAGAAATTGAAAAAGCATCACGACTTCTTTATCTTTCTCTTCTTGAGTTTATTATGGAAATGGTTGGCCTTTTGGTTCATTTCATCTATGATGTTATCGAACGTGGAAGAAGGCGCGCTCTATATGAAATGCTGCTTGCTTGCACGGATTCTCCTACTGATAGCGGTATTCGACAGCGCATTTTGCGATATCTGGAAGCAACAGAATACTCTGAAAATTTAGAACAAATAATTAACGAGGAAAAAGCTGGTATAGCAAAGACCAAAGATGTTTTTGGCATCGTGCGTTCGCCAAATGAGGCTGCTGAACTTCGGGGACAGGTATCACGCTATCTTGAATCTTATCCTGACCATCCTGGTTTACTTATGCTGCGATGCCTTTCCGAGATTTTTTCAAGAGATAAAAATAATGATGTGGTAAGGCAAAACTTTATTGCCTCAATATCTTCTGCTCTAACAAACTATGGGCTAAGTAATGATATCGTTTTTGATTTTGCTGCATGGGCAGTATCAAATATTGCAAGACAGAATAGAAGATTGGCTAAGGAATTGATTTCCGAACTTACAAAGTCTTCAAATCGTTTCCTTGCCAGGATGCTTATTGAAAAATTACCTGTTGAACTTACCGAGATACCGGCGTGGTTCCTTTTGGCAAAACTTGAAAAAGATTGTAATAATTTAGTTTTAAAAATAGGGGATTGACATGGAAAAAGAGGCAGAGAAATTTTTGCAGGCAGAAGAAACTGCTGTAAGACTTGTTGAAACCTTGAAACAACTTCATGCTGAGGCGACTTCATATCAAACCGCGACAAAAGAACTTGATACTGTTCGTCAACGACTTTTGAATCTGATTGAGTCAACAGAAAAAGTTGTGAGTGTTAGCCACGAAATCGTCACGATTTTGAAGGAAATTGGTGGCCCTGAAATACTAAATAGACTTACAAAGGTAAAAGATAAGGTAAGCGAAGAATTTGTTAAACAGTCGAAAAGTCTACAAAAGCTGAAAACACTGATTATAGTAACGCTTGCAAGTTCAGTAATAGCAATCATTATTGGAATAATTGCATTTTTGAGATAAAAAATGTACCGGCAACTGCAGTCAACACAATATAAAGTTCTTGCATTTGAGTACGGCACTAATCCCGAATTTTTGCCTCACGAAAACTTCTTTTATACTGGTACCGTTATACGAGCGTAAATTACCTACCTACCATTGTTAGTTGGGCGACAGATTCACCGCTGCTTGAAAGTAAGGAACTGGTTCTTTACCTTCTTTAAATATAAAAAGGAGTCTCGAAATGTCGCTAAGTCCATTTGAGCTTGAAATATTTCAAAACATACTGAGCTCTATCGCAGAAGAGATGGGAATGATCCTTGTGCGCGCGGGGTTCTCTCCAAACATTAAGGAGCGAAGGGATCTCTCATGCGCAATATTTCAAGCAAACGGTGAAATGATAGCTCAAGCCGCGCATATTCCGGTTCATCTAGGTTCAATGAGTTTTGCAGTAAAAGCAATTTTAGAAGAACCTGAAATTAAAGAAGCCGACATATTTATTTTAAATGACCCATTTAAAGGCGGAACTCATCTTCCAGATGTAACATGTATCGCCCCAGTTTTTGTAGATGGAAATACAGAGTTCTTTATTGCATCAAGAGCGCACCATGCAGATATGGGGGGAGTTACACCTGGTTCTATGCCACTTTCCACCTCCATTCATGAGGAAGGAATAGTTATTCCTCCCTCCAAGCTGTATACAAAAGGAAGGCTAAACAAGTCTCTCTTCCAGAAAATACTCTCTGCCACCCGAGACCCGGAAGAAAGAGAAGGAGATTTTAAGGCCCAAATCGGAGCGCTAGAGCTGGGCGAAAAAAGACTAAAATCAGTGATAGAAAAGTATTCGCTCCAAAAGATAAAGGAAGCAGGATTTGAGCTTCTAAACTACAGCGAAAGAATGATGAGGGAAGTGATAAGACAAATACCGGATGGAGTTTATGACTTTGAGGACTACTTAGATGATGATGGAGCTGGCACTAAAAAAATACCGATTCGAGTAACAATCACTATTTCACGAGGAGAAGCAAAAGTAGATTTCAGTGGAAGCTCTCCTCAGGTAAATGGTTGTATAAATACACCGCTAAGCGTTACGACAGCCGCTGTATTATATGTGTTTCAATGCTTCGCGCCTCCTGAGATGCCTTTAAATTCGGGCCCACTTAGAGCAATCAAAATCCATGCCGAAAAAGGCTCGCTACTTAACGCCAATTATCCTGCTGCAGTTGCAGGAGGAAACGTTGAAACTTCACAACGTGTTGTAGATGCAGTTTTTGGAGCGCTTGCAAAAGCAATTCCAGAAAAAATAGGGGCAGCAAGCTCAGGCTCCATGAGTAATATTACTTTTGGAGGAAAGAACCCTAGAACAAAAAAGGGCTTTGCCTACTACGAGACAATTGCAGGTGGAATGGGAGGGAGATTTGGGAAAAATGGAGTAAGTGCAGTGCACACCCACATGACAAACACCCTTAATACCCCGATTGAAGCCATTGAAAGAGAGCTACCTATAATGATAGACAAATATTCAATAAGAAGAGGAAGCGGTGGAGATGGTAAGTATAGAGGAGGAGATGGAATTGTAAGAGGTTATAAGTTTCTTTCTAATTCAACTGTTTCTGTAATTACAGAACGGAGAAGACTCGCTCCTTATGGACTTCTCGGTGGGAAACCGGGGAAGAAAGGAAAGAATATTTTAATTAGAAATAAAAAGTCTAAATTAATTCCACCTAAGGCAACCTTTGAAGCCAAGAAACGAGATATTCTCCGAATAGAAACTCCAGGCGGTGGCGGATGGGGAAAGAAGTAAAATCTTAGTGTAGCCACTAAGACGCCAAGGCACAAAGAAAAACATTGGTTTAAAGTTTAAAGTAGATTCAAAAACCTGAATCCTGAAGATAGAATTTAAAAAGCCATAAAAAAAACTTCTGACTTCTGAATTCTAATTCAGTGTCTTTATTGCTGAGCCTTAGGTAAAATTTAACGCCATGGACTACCCAAAGCTAAGATACGTTGAAGCCTTTCCCGTAGAGGCTCAGGGGCAGAAGCTTGTTTGCTTAAGAGATCCCCAAAATTTAAGTGGTAGGGTTCTTTTCGTCTCGTCCGAAGCCTTATTTATAATAAGCCTTTTTGATGGAAAACACTCAATCCTTGATATTCAAGAAAAGTATATGAGACAGTTTAAAATCCTCGTTTTCCGAGACGAGATTCAAGGATTAATTAATCAATTGGATGAAGCCCTGATGCTCGACAGTGAAAACTATAGAAACTTCAGAAATAAGCTCGAAGAAGAATTTAAGAATTCCAGAGTGAGGGAATCAAGTCATGCAGGACTGTCTTATCCTCAGGAAGCACATGAGGTTAAAAATTGGCTTAGCTCATTCTTTGAAAAGACTGAGCAGTCTCATCCACCTAAGTCCGAGGATGGAAAAATCAACGGGATAATCTCTCCACACATAGATTTTAGAAGGGGCGGACGCTCTTATGCTCTTGCATACAGAGAATTAATTAACAGATGTGATGCAGATCTTTTTATAATTTTTGGAACATCACATTATGCCGATGTAGAAAACCCGTTCATTCTTACTA
>JAHFBK010000164.1 GCA_023250035.1 Candidatus Dadabacteria bacterium | reverse complement strand
ACTCTTAAAAGACTATTCTAATTTTAAAAGTGTGAATGGCGCTGCTGAGTCAACTAATCTCAAAGGTCAAAGCGAGGATTTTATAACCTCTGGACAGGCTTTTCATTGGTTTAATACCAATAAATCAAGAAAAGAATTTTCGCGTATCTTAAAACCAAATGGTTGGGCCGTGCTTATCTGGAATGACAGAAAAACTGACACTACTCCATTTTTAAAGGCTTACGATAGCCTACTTTATAAGTACGGAATCGATTATAAGGAAGTGTATCAACAAATTCCAAATGAGAGGTTATTTACTGAGTTTTTTGGACATAATTCCTTCAAACTTAAGATTTTTCACAATTTTCAGGTTTTCAATTATGAAAGTTTAAAGGGTAGAGCTTTATCATCGTCTTACGCACCGATGAAAGGGCACCCTAACTATGAGCCGATGATGGACGAACTACGCAGAATATTTATTGAATTTCAATCGGACGGAAAGGTTAGATTTGATTACGATACAAAAGTATATTATGGACAGTTCAAATAATAAATGACTAACTAAGTTAATCATGGGCATCTTTAACCTGATAATTCCCCGTAGCTTGCTACGGGGTTCCCGCTGTCATTGCGAACACATTCATTTCGTTCAGTGTAAACTCCATGAAGCAATCTTTATTCTGAGATTGCTTCGTCGCGAAGTTTATCCTGAGCGAAGCCGAAGGGCTTCTCGCAATGACGAGAATGCTGTTTGTTTATGCAACGATACCCCACAGCTTGCCGCAGGGTTTTTCATTAAAAGCATACTAAAAGTATTAAACTCAGCCTTAAGTATATTTTTTGTTGCAATAATTATAGAAGCTATTTCCTATGCCTATACATCAAATCAAACTGATACGATTGTAACCAACGAGCAATTAATCATCCTAGGCAAATGGAATGAGAAACAACTAGATCATATCATAAGTGAATCCTCTAAGATTCATGATTTGGACATAAGAATAGACTTTCTGTCAGAACAATTTTTAAACGTGGACTATAAAGAATCAACCTTGATTGGAAACATAAATACACCTGAAGTATTTGTTATTAATTTACAGGGGGTTGATTGTTTTACCTATATTGATTATGTAGAAGCGATGAGTCTTTCAAGTTCTTTTCCTGAATTTAAGGATAAACTAAGGACTATAAGATACCAATCTGGGAATGTTGATTTTCTAAAAAGAAATCACTTCTTTACCGATTGGGAATATTTTAACTCAGAATATGTTGAAGATGTTACGGAAAAAATTGGTGGAAACAAGACTAAAACCGTCTTGAAAATACTAAACGACAAAAATGATGGTACTTATTTTTTACCTGGAATATCACCTAAAAAACGAAAGATTCATTATATCCCTTCCGATGCCTTTGATAATGAAATGCTTTCAAAACTGAGATCTGGAGATTATATTGGAATATATTCGCATCAAGATGGACTAGATGTTTCACATGTTGGGATCGCTATTAAAGAAGGAGATACGTTTTATTTTAGGCATGCTTCATCATCGGAGGGAAATAGAAAGGTTGTTGATGAGGATTTTATGAGCTATATCTCTGATAAACCTGGCATACTTATTCTAAGACCTAAATAGTAAAAAAAAGATTCCCCACAATGCCCGTAACTATTTGGATAAACTTGACAACCCCCCTGCCCTTACTAATACTAGACTACTCAAACTGTCACCTGAGTTTCCAATAAATCCAAGGATATTATATGGATTCAATCGAAGCACTTAGAAGTACGCTCCTTATAGGCCCTGAGCTTGCTTTAATAATTACTGGCATAATTGTGATGGTAATTGACGCTTTGACAAAGGGGAAAGTAAAAACAGAGCTATTTTGGATAGCACTTCTTGGACTTGCAGTCGGCTTTGTATTAAATCTTGAAAGATTTCATCAGGTATCAAGTGCGTTTGCAGGGGCTCTTTCATTAGATGAGTTTGCTGCATATTTCAACATTATTTTTATCATTGGCGCTTTTCTTGCCATTGTACTCTCAAAAGATTACATCGCAAATATGGATTTAAAGGCTAATGAGTATTATGCTCTTCTTCTCTTTTCAACCTCCGGGATGATGATTCTCAGTTCTGCAAAGGAGTTCATGTCCCTTTTTCTTGGTTTTGAAATTATGTCAATCTCGGTTTACATACTTTCTGGTTTTAATAGAAGATCAACTCGTTCATCCGAAGCCGGAATAAAATACCTTGTTTTAGGGGGATTTGCCTCGGCGATACTTCTTTATGGTATAGCATTAATTTATGGTGCATCAGGAACAATATTTCTTGATGAGATATCAAAAAGATTTGATGTAAGCAACCCACTGTATCTCGCGGGAACCGCTCTTATCCTCGTAGGGTTTATATTCAAAATCGGCGCCTTCCCACTTCATCAATGGGTTCCAGACATCTACGAGGGAGCGCCTATGGCGGTGACGGGGTTTATGTCTGTAGGTGTGAAGGCGGCTGCATTTGCAATTCTTCTCAGGGTTCTTTTTGAGGGATTCTTTCAAATTGAAACAAGTTGGACCCAAGTTCTATGGGTCGTTTCTGTTTTTACAATGACAATAGGAAATCTTGCTGCCTTAGGTCAGAGAAGTGTTAAAAGGATGCTTGCTTATTCAAGTATTGCCCATGCCGGGTACATCCTCGTTGGAGTCGTAGCTGCCTATGGAGAAAAAAAGCTAGGTTTAAGCAGTGTGCTTTATTATCTATTTTCATATACGTTCATGAATCTAGGGGCATTTGGGGTATTAACCTATCTATCAATGAACGGAAAAGAATGCGAAACGCTTGATGACATATCAGGGCTATGGGTGAAAAAGCCGCTTACGGCTGTAGCCCTGGGAATATTCATGTTTTCTTTGGCTGGTATTCCACCAACAATTGGTTTCTTTGCCAAATACCGTGTATTTCTTTCAGGTGTCAGAGCTGAGTTCTATTGGCTCGTAATAATCGGAATTCTAAACAGCGTTCTTTCTGCTTATTATTACCTTCGTGTTCTTGTCTATGCTTATATGAGAGAAGAAAAGGTCGAGTTTCCTTCCTTCAAACCAATCTCTGCCGTTGCACTTACCATTTTAACAATGGGAACTATTATCCTAGGGATTTTTCCTTTTTATTCCTGGGACCTTGCCCTCAAAGCCGCAGACTCGTTTCTTCTAGCGCTCCAAGCAAGATAAGCAATCTATCACACTAAAAATGTTTAAAGAAATATTGGGAGACTCTGGAATTTTGGTATGATAAAATAATAGAAGCAACGCGAATCACAGAAAAAATGTTGAGCGTTTCTTCGTTTATCCATGATTATAATGCTCATAACTTAAAAAGAATTATGTTTTATCTTATTTCAGTATTAATCTTCGGATTAGTTGTCCCTGTCTTTGTTGTAAACTTTAATTTTGAACCAGTGATTGAATTGTTATTATCTTGTATCTCCTTGATAGGTTTTTTTATATTTCTTGGAGTAACAATATATACTCTTTATGTTGAGATAACTTCAAAAAATATTTATGAACTTTGAACGTACTTTTTCAGAATTTGTCTGTATGTTTACTGCTTAAATAGACCGTTGGATTATCATTCTTAAGATAGAGTGTGTGAATCAAATTGAGGTAATTGAAAAATGAGTGTTGAAAAATTAAATCCTAGCACTATACGGAAACTAGGTTTGGAAGCTCTAGCAAAGGCCCTAGGACCATTAGGAATGGTCCGTTTTCTCCAGCAGTTTGAGACAGGTGTAGGAGACTATACCAAGGAAAGGGCACTGTGGCTAAAAGATATGGATGTTAAAACTATTGTAGAGGAAATAAAGAACCAGCGCAAGAAAAAATAAACGAACCGTTCATCTATACAACTAAATTTGGTATAAACACAAAGCATTCATATATGAATGAGTTCTCCGACCGCAAATAATCACTGGGTGCATTATGAATGATACAAATCATAAGGAAGCATTCGTAGCTGCGTTAGATAAGGAGATTCAATGGGAGTGATATTGGGAGAAGTTTAGCAGATACTTTTACTTAGGTACTGATTATATAATCTGGTTTGTGCGTTTTCTACTCCTCGCCTTGACAGCTTATCAAGTTAACATTGGCAAGAATGTTTCATACAACCCATGGATTATTTTCAGCATAGCGGTTCTGTCCATGCTAAATGTTGCCTTACCATTGCTATCTATGAAGCTAAAGTTTCAACAACGTCAAGAAGTACATGCTCGCCTTGCTCGAGAGTACTGTGTAATTGAAACAGAATTTTTAGCTGGGAAGATTTCTCTGGAGACAACTGTAGAGAGATTTAGCGAAATTCGTAGAAAGCCAACTGAGCGCATAATTCGCGAAACTCCATAATTGGGAAACCATTTCTTTGCTCCGAATTCTCACTATACTTTTGCACCTTATGTAAATTTATGAATACTCGCTTCGTTGTGGTATGGTATGTGCTTTAAAGCCCATCCGTCTAAGGCAGACTTATTCAAATGCACCGTTCTTTTGCAAAGCCTGATAACGTTAGCCAGAATTGATATAATTTAACAAGAATGTTTGATTATCAAACCTTAAAAAATTATCTCTTCAAATTAGACCCAGAAAAAACTCATAAAATAGCTGAGTATGCTTTAAGAACAGTAAAGCATTTGCCGATT
>JAHFBK010000055.1 GCA_023250035.1 Candidatus Dadabacteria bacterium | reverse complement strand
AAACCTTCTCCCTTATGGTATCTCGCTAAATCTTTCATCTGCTTCCCTAATTCATCTATTCGCTGGTTTTCACGTATGGCTATGTATTCCATCTCGGGAGTAACGATGCCTCTTCTGGCATAATACATTTGGGTAACATTTTTACCAGGGTCAGCTCTAAGGGGTTTTATAATGTGTTTAAATCGAATTTCTTCGGGCTTTGAATCTCTAAGACCTTTTCTTGCAAATTCCGATGAAAAATCTGTTAATCTTTCCACATCACCTCTATCCAAAATCCATTTCTCACGAAGGCGGGGTAAACCCTTACTAACATCAATCTCGACATTTGCGTCTGTATAAGAACCACTAGTATCGTAAACCGTAATGGGATAATTTTTATTTGAATCGCCGTTTGTAGAAAACTCAGGATCAGAATCATCCAACTCAATTTCACGCATAGCGACTTTAATACCATGCATTTTGCCTGTGACATATATCTTTCTGGAACGCGGGAAGGTGTCTCGGGTAATAAAATTTTGAATTGGAATTTTATCTTTGTTAATCATAGTTTTTATGATATAAGGATTTAATATATGTGTCAAACTGTGAATTAAAAACTATTATATTACTCAGAATACCTCATATGTTTTCTTTGCAAATTTCCTATCAGTATTAGCAACTTCTATCTCCATTTGAACTTTACTATGGGTGCCAATACCATACCGACCTGGAGTTGTAACAATGCCTAACTTACCAAAATCCTTTTATTTTATCTGCGTTAAAATAAATTACCTTAATTAAAGTGTACTAAATACAAAAGGATATGATCTAATTGATTGATAGTTAGCCATTAATTAGTAAAAGTAATTGTCCATTCTTATACCACATCTTGACAAAAAATTTTTTAGTATTAACAATCTTACTAGGTACTTACCTTTAAAAAAGCAGCAGGTATGGGGACAGGAAACGATGAAAAAAGATATCCGTTATATGCCGTGTTATAGTGTGAGCGAAGCAGCTTTTTATTTAAGATTACCTGTATCAACCCTTCGCGCATGGGTAGGTAGACAACGTGGTTTTGAGCCATTAATTGCTCTTGCTCAAGATAAGCCCCCTTCACTTTCATTCGTAAATCTTGTCGAAGCCTATGTGCTTGCTGCCATACGTAGAAAATATGTTATATCAATGCGTAAAGTAAGACTAGCTATTGAGTATATAAGTGAAAAATTCCATTCAGAACATCCCTTAGCGGATAAGGAATTTGAAATCGATGGATTACACCTCTTTGTACGTGAATACGGCACTTTAATCAATATTACACAAGAAGAGCAGATTGAACTCGAAGAAATTGTAAAACAATATTTAAAACGAATCGAACGTGACCCTAAAGGCCTACCTGTAAGACTATACCCCTTCTCAAGAACTGGTGGACCTGACGAACCTAGATTAATCATTATTGATCCTCAAATCGCATTTGGTAGACCAGTTTTGACAGCTAAAAGCATTCCGGTCGAAGTTATCGCTGAACGCTATAGAGCCGGTGAATCAATAGCTGATTTAATGTATGACTATGACTGCACGCAAAAAGAAATCGAAGAGGCGATTCGATGCGAGCTTTGGCGAGAAGCTGCCTGATCCAGTTATATTCTTTCTTGACAGAGCTATAGGAAAAAAATTTGTAGCTGAAGCTCTTTCAAATCCTGATCTGAATATTAAGGTGGAAGTTCTAGATGATTATTTTGAACCTAATACCACCGATGAAGAATGGTTAAAATTTGTTGGGAAAAAGGGTTGGATTGTATTTACTAAAGATAAGAAGATCCGTTATCGTACCGCTGTAGTAGAAATCATAAAAAAAGGAAAAATCAGAATGTTTATATTAAGTAGGGGGAATTTATCAGATCATGAAATGGTCCAAATAATTATCAATGCATTTCCTGCAATCAAAAAGTTTATTATTAAACATCCTCCACCCTTTATTGTTAGCATAACTAGATCTGGAAACTTATTACCAATAAAACTGAGCAATGATTGAAGATTGGAATAAACTTTATTTGTGAATATTATACAAACCTGTAAAATAAACTACTATGTTATCACTCGTACTAGGTATAGAATCATCATGTGATGAGACGGCAGCCGCTGTGATTAAAGACGGGAAAACAGTTCTCTCAAACATTGTAGCTTCTCAAATAGAGATTCATAAAGAATTTGGTGGAGTAGTACCTGAGCTTGCATCAAGAAGGCACATTGAGACAATAATTCCTGTAATTGAAGAAGCCCTCGCTAAGGCAAATGTAGAACTTACTGACATTGAAGGGATAGCAGTAACAAACGGACCTGGTCTTATTGGCTCCCTTATGGTTGGAATTTCTACAGCAAAAGCAATCTCCTATGCTCTTGGGACTCCATTTATAGGGGTTGATCATCTTGAAGCGCATATCTCTGCAGCTCATCTTGAATATGAAGTAGCTTTTCCTTTTATTGGGCTAATAGTTTCGGGAGGGCACACAAGCCTTTATCTAGTCAATGGTTACACTGATTTCAAACTACTTGGTAAAACAAGAGATGATGCGGCAGGAGAAGCATTCGATAAGGCAGCAAAGTTTCTTGGTTTAAGCTACCCCGGAGGCGTAGAGATTGATAGAATTTCAAAAGAAGGAAATTCGAGCGCGATTTCTTTTCCGCGCCCATTTATTACATCTTCTTCATTTGACTTTAGCTTTAGTGGAATCAAAACAGCATTGGTTTATTACTTGAAGAAGAATCCTAATTTAAATGAAGAACACTTAAAGGACATCTGCGCAAGTTATCAAGAAGCGATTGTTGAGGCTCTAGTGGAAAAAACTGTCAACGCCGCAATATCAAGCGGAGTTAAATCTGTTGTTATCGCAGGCGGAGTTGCTTGTAATTCACGTTTAAGAGAGCTTGGAAAAAAAAGATTTAAAGAAGAAGGAATTTCCCTTTTTATTCCTTCTCCTAAATACTGCACAGATAACGCTGCAATGATTGGCGCACTAGGGTTTTACAAGCTTAATGAGGGTGATTATTCAGAGCTCACTTTAAATCCCTATTCCACCTCTCGACCCAAATACATTAGAGGACGTGGATTAATTGCAAATTAACAGGTTTTAACTTAGCATACCAAATTAATAAACGCGCCTTAGTTTTTAACTGAAAGACATGTTTCTTACGAGAGTAGAATTAAGGAGAAAAAAATGAAGGGATTTACCGTTTGGTTTACTGGTCTACCAAGTTCTGGAAAGAGCACATTGGCAAGGATGCTTGAGAAGGTGCTGAACGACTTAGATTTTCACGTAGAGGTGCTAGACGGTGATGAAGTGAGGTTGAGACTCTCTAAGGGTTTAGGATTCTCTAAAGAAGATAGAGACGAAAATATACGCCGAATATCCTATGTAGCAAAAATCGTCACCAGGTGTGGAGCTGTTGCAATAACCTGTGCAATATCACCTTACCACGAGATAAGAGACGAGGCGCGTAAAGAGATCGGAAGATTTGTTGAGGTTTACGTAAAGTGCCCTTTAGAGGAATGCATAAGAAGGGATGTAAAGGGTATGTATAAGAAGGCACTAAGCGGAGAGATTAAAAATTTTACCGGTATATCTGATCCTTATGAAGAGCCACGAAATCCTGAAATAGTAGTTGAAACACACAATGAAACGCATGAAGAAAGTTTAAGTAAAATTGTTAACGGTTTAATTGAGTTAGGATACGTTACCAAAGAAAAGTTGAGGAATGTAAGTTTATAGATCATTTCGTTAGGCTCAGGAAAATTTTTCTTAAAAATTTATAACTATAAATTTGTGTTATTTTTAAGTTCAGTGTAGTATTTTAAACATTAGGTATTAAGGGAGAGAGGAAAAGTTGTATCATGAAGCCCTTTGGATTTCCCCCTAAACAAGGTCTATACGACCCTCAATTCGAGCACGATTCCTGTGGAATTGGATTCGTTGTTAATACTCAAGGCAAAAAGTCAAATGATATTGTGCGTCATGCGCTTACCGTGCTTAAGAACCTTTATCACCGCGGTGCTTGTGGTTGCGAAGCCAACACGGGTGATGGCGCTGGTATCCTCATGCAGATTCCACATGCATTTTTCAGGAAAGTCTGTTCTGAAATAGGTATTAATCTGCCTTCATCAGGAGAATATGGTATCGGTATGGTCTTTCTCCCTCCCGATCCATACGACAGACGTGAATGCGAAAAGCGTTTAAAAGATATTATAATAGAGGAAGGCCAATACCTTCTCGGATGGCGTACTGTCCCCACTAATGATGCAACTATAGGAAATACTGCCAGGTCGTGTGAACCATGCGTGAGACAGGTTTTCATCGGACGTAATTCAAAGATCCAGGACGACATGGCTTTCGAGCGAAAACTTTATGTCATCCGCAAGCGTGCTGAAAGGGATATTCGTTACTCAGGGATTAAGGGTAGTGAATACTTCTATATGCCAACCCTGTCCTATAAAACAATCGTTTACAAGGGTATGCTCACAGCTCTCCAAGTTGAGGAATTCTATCCGGACCTCATGGATAGTGATATAGAAACTTCACTCGCACTTATCCATTCGCGATTTAGCACAAATACATTCCCCAGTTGGGGACGCTCCCATCCTTATCGTTATTTGATCCACAACGGGGAGATAAATACCCTACGAGGAAACATCAACTGGATGCATACACGGCAGTCCATGTTTGCATCTGATCTCTTCAGGGATGACTTACCTAAGATTCTTCCCATCATTAATCCAGACGGAAGTGACTCGGCTATGTTCGATAACTGCTTGGAGTTTCTCGTGCTTGCCGGTCGGACGCTGCCCCACGCCGTTATGATGATGATCCCTGAACCCTGGTCAAACCACGAAAGCATGAGCGATGAAAAGAAGGCTTTCTACGAGTATAACGGTTGTCTTATGGAACCATGGGACGGTCCTGCCTCAATGGCATTCACAGATGGTGTAAGGGTTGGGGCGGTGCTAGACAGGAATGGATTACGACCCTCGCGATACTACGTCACAAAAGACGATCTTGTAATCATGGCCTCCGAGGTAGGAGTGCTTGATGTTCCGGCTGAGCGTGTGTTACAGAAGGGGCGTCTCCAGCCTGGTCGCATGCTTCTCATTGATACCGAAGAGAGGCGCATCGTTACAGACGAGGAGTTGAAGCAGCGAACAGTGACTGAGCATCCTTATCGCCTCTGGCTCAATCAACACCTTGTAGCGCTTGAAGACTTACCAGAAGCCTCCTACAGGGCTAAAGGAGTTCCACACGAAGAAGTTCTTCAGCGCCAACAGGCGTTTGGCTATACATTTGAGGAGCTTCGCATTATTTTGGCTCCAATGGCAAAGGACGGCGTTGAACCAGTCGGATCTATGGGTAATGACACACCGCTTGCAGTGCTTTCAGATAAACCTCAGTTGCTCTACAATTATTTCAAACAGCTATTTGCACAAGTTACTAACCCCCCGCTAGATGCAATACGTGAGGAGATCATAACTGCAACAGAAACAGCCATTGGCCCCGAACGCAATCTACTTCTACCCGAGCCCGAAAGCTGCCACCAGATCAAGCTTAAAACGCCAATTCTTACAAATGAGGAACTAAACAAGCTCAAACATATAAATACCCCCGGCTTCAAGTCAGTGCTCTTGCCAATCCTCTTCAAAGTCTCAGAGGGAGGTCCAGGACTGGAGAAGGCAATGGAAGAGCTTTATAGAAGAGCTAGCCGCGCCATATCAGAGGGGGCGAACATATTGATTCTATCCGACAGAGGTATAGATCATGAAAACGCACCGATACCGGCTCTTCTTGCCGTATCAGGTCTCCATCATCACCTTATTCGTGAAGGCACACGCACTAAAGTTGGATTGGTTCTAGAGTCAGGAGAACCGCGAGAGGTACACCATTTTGCCCTTTTGATCGGCTATGGCGCTGGAGGGATAAATCCCTACCTCGCCTATGAAACCCTTGACGACATGATCAAAGAGGGCTTGCTTACGGATATAACTTATAAAGAGGCTGTGAAAAATTATAATAAAGCCATCGTAAAGGGAGTCGTCAAGGTGATGTCGAAGATGGGGATATCCACTATCCAAAGTTACCGCGGCGCCCAGATCTTTGAGGCTGTCGGCCTTAACCACACAATGATCGATAAGTATTTTGTCTGGACCTCTTCACGCATAGAAGGCGTGGGGATTGACGTTATTGCAAAAGAGGCACAAATGAGGCATGAGCGTGCCTTCTCCGACCGTCAGGTAGACGGCAAGACACTTGATGTCGGTGGCAAGTATCAATGGAGACAAGACGGAGAACATCATCTCTTCAACCCTGAGACTGTACACAAGCTTCAGTATGCCTGTCGCACGAATAACTATAAGGTCTTCAAAGAGTATTCTGAACTTGTAGACAATCAGACTAAAAGGCTCTGTACCTTACGAGGGATTTTAGAACTAAAGTTTACGCCTAATCCTATTCCACTTGAGGAAGTAGAGCCGGTTGAATCCATATGCAAGCGCTTCAAAACAGGGGCGATGTCTTATGGCTCCATAAGCAAGGAGGCACACGAAAGCCTTGCAATAGCCATGAATAGAATTGGCGGCAAGAGCAACACAGGTGAGGGTGGTGAAGATTCTACACGCTTTATACCTGATAGCAACGGGGATTCACGCAACAGCGCTATCAAGCAAGTTGCTTCAGGAAGGTTCGGTGTTACTAGCCAGTATCTGGTCAATGCCAAGGAGCTACAAATCAAGATGGCTCAAGGCTCAAAACCAGGCGAAGGAGGACAGTTGCCGGGAGCCAAGGTCTATCCCTGGATAGCACGCGTAAGATATTCGACACCCGGTGTTGGACTTATTTCACCCCCTCCGCATCATGATATTTACTCGATCGAAGATCTTGCCGAGTTGATCCACGATCTGAAGAATTCGAATCCAGAAGCTAGGATTAACGTCAAGCTAGTCTCCGAAGTTGGTGTTGGCACTATCGCTGCCGGTGTAGCAAAGGGTCACGCTGATGTAGTACTCATAAGCGGTCATGATGGAGGCACAGGCGCCTCACCCCAGTCCAGCATTCACAGTGCCGGTCTACCATGGGAGTTGGGTCTAGCTGAAACCCACCAGACCCTTGTTCTTAACAATCTTCGCAGCCGAATTGTTGTAGAAACCGACGGACAACTCAAGACTGGTCGGGATGTTGTCATAGCTGCTCTTCTCGGCGCAGAAGAGTTCGGTTTTGCAACCGCACCAATTGTCGTACTAGGCTGTATTATGATGCGTGTCTGTCACCTAGACACATGCCCAGTTGGAGTGGCAACCCAGAACCCGGAGCTCCGTAAGAAGTTTGAGGGGGACCCTGAACACCTGGTCAACTTCATGCGATTTATAGCCGAAGAGGTTCGCGATCTGATGTCAAAGCTCGGCTTCCGTACAGTAAATGAGATGGTAGGACGGACAGATAAGCTTGAAATGATGAAAGCAATTGAGCACTGGAAGGCAAAAGGGCTTGATTTCTCAAAGATACTTTATCAGCCTGATGCCTCTCCTGATATTGGTCGGTATTGCCAGATTCCCCAGGACCATGGCCTGGACCAAGCCCTTGATAACCGTGTACTTCTTAACCTATGTGAGCCAGCACTCGAGCGCAGTGAGCCGGTTGAAGCAATACTCCCCATCCGTAACACTAACCGCGTTGTGGGAACTATTCTCGGTAGCGAAGTTACTAGGCGATACGGAGCCGAAGGCCTCCCTGAGGACACAATTAGACTACACTTCCAAGGATCAGCAGGACAGAGTTTCGGCGCATTTGTTCCCCGTGGCATAACGCTCATACTCGAGGGTGATTCAAACGACTATATAGGCAAGGGACTTTCAGGTGGTAAGATTATAGTCTACCCACCTAGAGGATCGACATTCGTTCCAGAGGAAAATATCATCATTGGCAACGTAGCATTCTATGGTGCTACCGGAGGGGAAGCCTACATCCGCGGCATGTCTGGAGAAAGATTCTGTGTGCGTAACAGCGGGGTTCACGCAGTTGTTGAGGCAGTTGGAGACCATTGCTGTGAATACATGACCGGCGGACGCGTTGTAGTGCTTGGTCCTACTGGAAGGAATTTTGCAGCCGGCATGTCAGGCGGTATCGCATATGTTCTTGATGAGCTAGGTGATTTTAACCGCCGATGTAACCAAGACATGATCTACCTTGAGAGGTTAGAAGACGGGAATGAGATTAATGAATTAGAAGGAATGATTAAGAAACATGCTGAGTACACTAAGAGTCAAATGGCATGGAAGATCCTAAGAAGATGGAAAGAAATGGTTCCTAAGTTTATTAAGGTCATGCCCAAGGACTATAAGCGTATGCTCAATGCTGTAAAACGTGTCGGTGAGGCGGGCTTAAGCGGTGATGAAGCTGTCATGGCTGCTTTCGAAGAGAATAAGCGCGATCTGGCACGCGTTAGCGGAAACTAGCTTACCATAGGCGTAAATAAGTAATTCCCCAATTTCTCCGATATACAAACTCGAGAAGGGAAGATAAAGAATAAACCGAGTATTAGTCTTCACTCATTCACAAAAAACGGAAGACCGCAGTAGAAATTAATTTCGACATTCTTTCAAAAAAAGGAGCTAGAACTACGAACTTTGAATTTAATTTTATTAGTGTAGATTATTGGACTTGCCCTGCACAATGTTCATATGTTACAAATACTGTAGTAGCTAATAAAGTTGACTTAAACATATCTTCGTGCTCTTATTAATTAACTAGGTATAATAACTCAAGGTAAATTCAATGGGTAAGCCAACCGGATTTATGGAATATGAGCGTGAGCTTCCAAAAGAACGTCCACCTGACGAAAGGATTCACGATTGGCTTGAGTTTCACTTGCACCTCCCTGAGAAAAAGCTACGTACTCAGGGCGCTCGCTGCATGGACTGTGGCGTACCATTCTGCCACACTGGAATCATACTAGCCGGGATGACCTCCGGCTGTCCCATTAACAATCTTATCCCGGAATGGAACGACCTAGTCTACCGCGGGCTCTGGAGAGAAGCGCTCGATCGTTTGCATAAGACTAATAATTTCCCTGAGTTCACGGGTAGAATCTGTCCAGCACCATGTGAGCCAGCCTGTGTTCTCGGAATCAACGAGCCTCCGGTTACGATTAAAAACATCGAGTGCGCCATTATTGACAAGGGCTTTGAAGAGGGATGGGTGGTTCCAGAGCCTCCCGCAAAACGAACGGGAAAGAAGGTAGCTATTGTGGGTTCTGGACCAGCTGGACTTGCATGCGCAGCGCAGCTCAATAAAGCGGGTCACTGGGTAACTATCTTTGAACGCGCAGATAGAATTGGTGGACTCCTTATGTACGGCATCCCTAATCCACATCTTGATAAAAACATAGTACAACGTCGTATCGACCTCCTAGCCAAGGAGGGCATCAAGTTCGTAACAAATACCGAGGTCGGAAAGGACTACCCTTCTGATAGGCTCCTTAAGGAATTCGACGCTGTAGTTCTATGCGGTGGAGCTACTAAACCGCGTGACTTGCCTATTGAGGGCCGGGAGCTTGAGGATATCCATTTCGCTATGGAGTTTCTCGAGGCCAATACAAAGAGCCTTCTTGACAGCGATCTTCAAGATGGAAACTACATCTCAGCTAAGGACAAGGATGTAATTATCCTTGGCGGCGGCGATACGGGTACAGATTGCGTTGCTACCGTAATTCGCCACGGATGTAGGAGCTTATTACAGTTTGAGATCCTTCCAATGCCGCCCACTGAGCGCGCGCCTGACAATCCCTGGCCTGAGTGGCCTAAAGTCTATTTCCTTGACTACGGCCAGAAGGAAGCAGCAGCCGTGTTCGGAAGCGATCCTCGGAGGTATAGCGTCATGACCAAAAGGTTTGTCGGAGATAAAAAGGGCAATGTCAAAGAGTTACACACTGTGCGGATCGAATGGCAAAAAGGCGACAACGGGCGTCCTGTCTTCAAGGAAATCCCCGACACTGAGAAGGTCTGGCCTGCGCAACTTGTGCTGCTCGCCCTGGGGTTCCTAGGGCCTGAGGATACTCTACTTACTCAGCTCAGCGTTGAGCGGGATGAACGTTCCAATGCTAAGGCAGAGTATGGAAAGTATGCTACGAACATAAAAGGCGTTTTTACAGCTGGTGATATGCGCCGCGGTCAGAGCCTTGTAGTATGGGCAATCAATGAAGGACGCGGTGCCGCACGTGAGTGCGACCGGTATTTAATAGGATCGACTAACCTGCCCTGATAGTATGAAAGCGTAATATTTATTATACCATTTCCAGTTATTAATTGGTTAAATATATCTCCCTCTGCCATAGAAGGCGGGACATTCTTGTTCCGCCCTCCTTGACGGGGTTAGAAAACCCCGTCTATCGCAACTTTTTTTATACTGGAAATGGTATTACTCTATATTACCCTCTATATAGATTTGTTATCGGAAAGCGGCGGTCTTTGCCAAAGGCTCTTACAGTAATTTTGATGCCAGGGGCAGCCTGTCTCCGCTTGTACTCGTTTGAATCTACTAATTTTATTACCCTCTTCACCACATTTTCATCAAACCCTAAAGCAATAATCTCCTCTATGCTTAAATCGTCCTCCACATATGCCTTGAGTATTGGATCGAGAATCTCGTAAGGCGGGAGTGAATCGGTATCCTTCTGATTAGGTCTTAGCTCCGCTGACGGCGGTTTCTCTATGACGGTTTTGGGAATAATGTCTTTTCCCTTCCAATTGTTATAAAATTCCGCTATGCGATAAACAAATGTCTTCGGTACGTCTTTTATCACAGCAAACCCTCCAGCCATGTCTCCATATAGGGTGCAGTAGCCAACGCTTGTTTCACTCTTGTTTCCTGTTGTAAGCACGAGCCATCCGAATTTATTAGAAAGCGCCATGAGTATATTGCCCCGAATCCTTGCCTGAAGGTTTTCCTCGGTTACGTCTTGCTTTTTTCCACTAAAGGCTTGAGTAAACAAATCAAGATAAGCGCTGAATGATTTCTCTATGGGAACGGTGATAAGCTCAATTCCAAGGTTCTCGGAGATTTTTTCGGCGTCCGTTATACTTCCCGAAGAGGTATATCTAGAAGGCATTGAAACCCCGATAACGTTTTCTTTTCCAAGTGCTTCAACAGCAATTGCCGCGACAAGTGATGAGTCAATACCACCGCTTAGGCCTATTACAACCTTCTTAAAACCATTCTTCGTGACATAGTCTCTAGTTCCAAGTACTAAAGCACGAAACACTTCTTCTTCTGGACCCAGAATTTCCTCTACCTTAGGGGCAATACGGGGGCGAGAATTCCTTAAAGGCTCTTCCTCGGTAATTTCAATAACCTCTGCCTGTTTTGATTCATGCCAAAGAGCCTGCTTCTCCTTTCTTTTTCTGGGGTCGTGAAGAGATGAGCGAAACACCCTACCTGGACTGATGTCCGCAACAAGAAGCTCTTCTTTAAACCCTGAAGCGCGGGCTATTATATCGCCCCGCTCACCTATTACAACGCTATGTCCATCAAATACAAGCTCATCCTGACCGCCTATCAGGTTACAAAAGACGACTATCACTGAGTAATCAGATGCCCTTACGGAGAGCATCCTTTCCCTCGATTTGACCTTTGAGACATAATAAGGGGAAGAAGAGATATTTATTATTATCTGAGCATCACCTAACAGAGCCTGCTCCCTTGTTGGGTCTCCCGGATACCAGATGTCTTCACAAACATTTACCCCCAATATGACTCTACCCAGTTTGTAAACAGGGGCACGAAATCCGGATTGAAAATACCTGTTTTCATCAAAAACACCATAGTTAGGAAGATATCGCTTGTGGTAAACGTCAACTAACCTCTTATTATGGATTATAGCGGCGGCGTTATAGATATCCTCCTTTCTATCTACGAAACCAACAATTAATGTAAGCCCTTCTGTAGCATTAGAAACTCTAGCTAAAGCTTCTAAGTTATCTTCTATAAAGCTCGGTTTCAGTAGTAAATCCTCAGGAGGATAGCCTGTGATTGCCAGCTCAGGAAAACATAATATATTAACACCCAGTTTTTTCGCTAATTCTATGTACTTGAGAATCTTCTTTAGATTCCCATCTAAATCACCAACGGTTACATCAATCTGTCCCAACCCTACCCTAACAGTATCCATGATGCCTGTTAGTATAATACTTGCAAAAATCGTATCAAGTAGGGGCTGCATATATGCAGCCCCTACCCATTACAATCCCCCAGTACCCTCATATACAACATTAGCAAGAAAATGGAATATAACGTTTCCCCAGATTGTTCCTGTTTTAGCATACATAAAACCCATAACGATAGAGGGGAAAAAAGTAAGAAGTGTTTTTAAACAGACAATCCCAACGTAACCCCCACCTAGGCACACAGTAGCAAAATGCCCGATAGCAAATAGTGAGCTTACTATTAAAATTCCTCTTAAATTATTTCCAATCTTCTCCTGAAGGTAGCCTCGGAAAAAAACCTCCTCAGGTAAGGCAACCAGAAAAAGTTGCAAGATAAGGAGCATATAAGAAATTTTACCAAGCTTTATAGGTTTATTTACAATAACTACATAAATAGAAAGTATAATTACTGATACGGCAACTCCTAATAGCACTCCGTTTAGATTCCACTTGAGACCGGTTACCTGACTCTTCATCAAATAAGGCGCCGAGAAAAACAATAAAGCCGCAATTGGTAGCACAAAACCCGGCAATAATCTCCTAAGCAGTGTGATGACAAAAATAACAACCAAATAAACAAAAATTGAGTTATCGGCTGACTTAGTAATATCTTTTGTGAATTTGTAGACATAAGATATATAGTATCCCAAGAACCCTAAGGGTTGAAACCTTAGTTTGTTGCTCATTATTCTATTCCGAGGTGAAAATGTTTACCTAATTTTGAATGAGGTTTTAAAATACACAAGATAACCATAGAGGTCAATTTTTATATTTTCTATTAAAACCCAAGAATCTTGCTAATAAATAAAACCGCTCAGACGCAAAGCAAATAACAACAATGAATGATCTTGCAGCAAGCTACGGGGGATTGTTGAGTTAATAAATGATACAAAAAAAGAAGTAGTAAAAAAATCAGCCGAAACAATTGATTTTCAGACCAGTTAAATGATAAATTTAAGAAGCCATCCCTCAAAAATATGAACACGCAAAGACCAATTAAAGAACTCGCCTCAATTATTTTTTTTATTATTTCTATCCCTTTTCACCCAGGGACAGTGGGATTTTTAGAATTAGAGCTGAATAAAGCAGCATTTTCTCATATGTTATTTAAATGATAAATTAGAAAAGGTATTTTCTCTAAAGATTATGAATTCGAAAGGGTTAAGAGAACTTGCTATTATTATAATAATCACAATACTTGGAACGTATTTTTTCTCCTACGTCGCCTTTATAGTATTTCAAAATAACTATCCTTCTTCTCTTCTCACTATCTGGAATCATTGGGACACGGTGGGCTATCTAGATATTGCTGAGAGGGGCTACTCAAGTACGACGGTAGATGAAAGACATCTCCGTATTGTGTTTTTCCCCTTTTACCCATTTCTTATCCGGCTCTTTGCTTTTGTCTTTAAAAACTACATGCTTTCCGCCCTTATAGTCTCAAACCTTGCTTACGCTTTTTCCGCTTACTATCTCTATAAGCTAGTTCTTGTAGATTATTCAAAGGAAGATGCAATAAGAGCCGTGGTTTACCTTTCAATATTTCCAACCTCTTACTTTTTACATGCGGCTTATACAGAGAGTGCTTTCTTAGCACTTACAATTGGTAGTTTCTACTATGCAAGAAAGGAAAAGTGGTTTATATCAAGCCTCGTAGGAATGTTTGCTTGCGCTACTAGAATTAACGGGATTGTTATGATTCCTGCCCTTCTGACAGAATATTTGTTACAAAGGCGATTTAAGATAAGTAATATAAAAAGGGATATTTTATGGATAGCTCTTGTTCCTTTCGGTTTTGCGTCATATTTGATTATCAATTATATAGT
>JAHFBK010000163.1 GCA_023250035.1 Candidatus Dadabacteria bacterium | reverse complement strand
ACCATCACACGATATGCCTATGAGCGTGTTCAGGCAGGACAACAAATGCCCGGAGTATTTGAAGTCACCCGTGCTGTTTCTATTGGTCGTGCTATCGAAGATATTTTGTTGTTGGTAGAATACAGTCTTGATGGCGAATGGGAAGGCCAAATACGTTACCTGCCGTTATAAGACATTGGTCAACAGTTAATTGAATAATCAGCTTTTTAGATTTAAGAGAAAAGCAAATAGTGATTGGCTAGGTTTTTTATTTCTCTACTTTGGTAGGCATTTACCCTCTAGCCTTCGCTGCCCTTTTCGCTTCATCCTTTAGAAGTTTGTAATCTATGCTATCAACCATAGCCTTCCAGCTTGCTTCGACGATGTTTTCTGAAACACCGACTGTGCCCCAGTCGTTTTCGCCGTCCCCTGATTCTATTAGCACCCTAACCACAGCATCTGTTCCCTTTCCGGTTGAAACGACGCGTACTCTATAGTCTTTAAGTTTAACCTCTTTGAGAGCGGGATAGAATTTTTCAAGTGCCTTACGGAGTGCGTTATCGAGGGCATTCACCGGACCATTTCCGCTCGCCGCTGTGTGCTCTAGTACCCCATCTACTTCTACAATAACAGTAGCCTCAGAAATCGGCTCTTCGTCGTCCCTATGTTTTTCAACAATTATTGTAGCGCCCTTCAGCTCAAAGTGCTTCCTATACTGTCCAAGTGTTTTTCTTACAAGAAGCTCAAACGAGGCATCGGCTCCTTCGAATTCGTATCCCTGATTTTCAAGTTTCTTAAGCTCATTAAGAATCTTTTGCACCTTTCTATCGCTAGGGTCAAGCTCAATGCCAAGCTCTTTGGCCTTATAGATAATGTTGCTTTTCCCTGAAAGGTCTGAGACAAGAACACGCCTTCTATTTCCTACAATCTCCGGGTTTATGTGCTCGTAGGTTTCAGATTTTTTCATTACAGCGCTTACATGCAATCCTCCCTTGTGGGCGAATGCGCTTTCACCAACAAATGGAAGCTTCTTGATTGGAGGGAGGTTTGTAAGCTCGTGGATGAAATGGGAAACCTCGTATAACCTTCTAAGTTCATCATCATTAATGCAATTTATCCCAAGTTTTAGCTTGAGATTCGGTATGATTGAACATAGGTTGGCGTTTCCGCATCTCTCACCGTAGCCATTCATTGTTCCCTGAACCTGACCTACCCCAAGCCTCACGGCATAAAGCGTATTCGCAACACCTACTTCCCCATCATTATGAGTATGAATCCCAAGAGGAGGATTTTTGAGCTTTGAAATCACATCTTTTAATATAGATTCAATCTCCCAAGGAAGTGTCCCCCCGTTTGTATCGCAAAGAATGAGTGAATCCGCTCCAGCATCAAAGGCTGCCTTAAGTGCTTTTAGGGCGTATTCTGGATTTCTTTTGTACCCGTCGAAAAAGTGCTCAGCATCAAAGAAGACTTCATCTACCCTTTTTTTCAGATATGAAATCGAGTCGTGGATAATACCCAAATTCTCTTCGAGCGATATCCTTAGTGCCTCCTTTACATGGAAATCCCAGCTCTTTCCAACGATTGTAACAACAGGAGTGTCAGCTTCGAGCAGAGATTGAATATTTACATCTTCATCGCATTTCTTATCAACCCTTCTTGTGCTTCCAAAAGCAGTGATCTTTGATTTATTTAGCCTAAGTTTTTTTGCCTCTTTGAAAAACCCCTCATCCCTTTCATTTGAGCCTGGCCACCCACCCTCTATGTAATGAATCCCGATCTCGTCAAGCTTTGAAGCGATGCGTAGTTTGTCCTGAATCGAAAATGCGATGTTCTCGCCTTGAGTTCCATCCCTTAGCGTCACATCATATATCTTTACCGTCCTTTCCGTCATTTATTTTCTCCCAAGCAAAAATTCAGCCACAGAGAACACAGAGGTCACCGAGGATTTAATGTTAAAACAAAAAATTTTTTCTCTTCTCGATGTTCTCTGTGCCCTCCGTGGCTAAATAATTACTCCCCCAAATTAAAAGCATCGTGGAGGGTGCGCACCGCAAGCTCCGTGTATTTCTCATCAATCACGCATGATACCTTGATTTCAGATGTGCTTATCATCATGATGTTTATTCCCTCTCGGGCAAGCGCAGAAAACATCCGCGATGCAATACCCGAATGTGTTTTCATACCTACGCCAACAAGTGAAACCATAGCAATATGATTATTAGAGGTTACACCCTTTGCGCTTAGTTCCTTTGCCACCTCTTCGGTGATTCGGAGTGCCTTTTTAAAATCCGTTCTTGGAACCGTAAACGTCATATCCGTATAGCCTTCTGTGCTTACATTCTGCACGATCATATCAACAACGATCCCTTCATTGCCTATGGGGGTAAAAAGCATTGCTGCAATCCCGGGTCGGTCTGGAACCTGCATAATCGTAATTTTCGCCTGATTCTTATCGTATGTCACTCCAGATATAACAATATCATCCATTTCTGCCATAGCTGCCTCCTCTTCTACAACCCATGTCCCCTCCGTATCTGGTCTCCCAGTAGCACGCACATGGATTGGAACACTAAATTTCTTTGCGAATTCAACCGCTCTTGCCTGAAGCACCTTTGAACCAAGACTCGCCATCTCAAGCATCTCGTCGTAAGAGATTTTTTTGAGTTTTCTAGCATTCCTGCATATCCCTGGATCAGTCGTGTAAACTCCATCTACGTCGTCCTTATATAGTTCACATGCATCGGCCTTCAGCACAGCCGCTAGAGAAACAGCCGTGAGATCAGATCCCCCACGACCAAGAGTAGTAACGTTTCCCTCTTCATCAACCCCCTGGAATCCGGCTACAACAACGATCTTTCCGTTTAAAAGCGCCTTTTTTATTTTTTCATCGTCTATCTTGACTATCCTTGCTTTGGAGTAGGCGTTGTCAGTAATAATCCTCACCTGATGACCTTGAAATGAGACTGCATCGTAGCCTAAGGATTTGATCATCATAGCAAGAAGCCCTGAAGATACCTGTTCACCGCTTGATGTAACTACGTCTAGCTCCCTTTCATCAGGAGGATCCATGATCGAGCGAGAAAGCTTTAAAAGACGGTCTGTTTCCCCGGCCATAGCAGAGGCAACTACCAAAACAGCGTCTCCTTTCTTCTTAGTTTTAATTATATGCTCTGCAACCTGTTTTATCTTGTCTATGTTGGCAAGACTCGTTCCACCATACTTCTGAACAATGAGAGCCACTTTTCCTCTCCTTCAATATTAATCTCACGTACATTGGAATTAGTATTCTTTTTCACCGGAATGTTGATCTCTATCCATATCGCGCTTTCAGGAAAAACCTCTTCCACTCGATCCGCCCATTCAACAACCGTAACTCCAGCGCCGTAGAAATAATCCTCGTATCCAATTCCTTCAAGCTCAGAAACACCTGAAACCCTATAGAAGTCGAAATGATAAAGAGGAATTCTTCCTTCGTAAGCGTTCATAATGACGAATGTCGGACTATTAGGTTCCCCATTTACATCCAAGCCGTTTGCGATACCTTTTACTAGAACCGTTTTCCCAGCTCCCAATTCGCCTTTCAAAGCAACGACATCACCGGGTTTAAGCGACCTTCCAAGCGCCTCTCCAACCTTAATTGTATCCTCCTCTTTTGTCGCATGAATGCTAAGACTCTCTAATATAAACATATTTTCAGCCACGAAGACACTAAGACGCAAAATTAGAATCAAGAAGATTTTTTCTTGCTTCTGAATTTTTTATTCTGGCTTTTTTCTCTATACCTCCTTCGTGCCTTTGAGCCTTTGTGGCTCTATGTTGCCTTACAACTAACTTATCCTATAAAAAAATTCTTCCTTCCTTCCATTTATAATTTCTCTAAGTGTTTCTGGTAAAATTTCGGCAACGTCGCTTGCAATTATTCCAGCTACTCCCTTTTTACGTGCAACAATATCTCCTGCTAATCCATGAGCAAAAACCCCCAAAATGCAAGCCTCGGTAGGATTATATCCTTGCGCTAAAAAACCACCTATAACACCAGTGAGCACATCCCCGATGCCACCTGAAGCCATTCCAGGATTACCTGTAGGATTTATAAATACCTTGCCATCTGGAGTCGAAATCACCGTTCTTGCGCCCTTAAGCACAGTATAGACATTATACATAGATGAAAAATCCCTAGCAACGCTGATGCGGCTTCTCTGAACCTCCTCTCCTGTTTTTCCAATTAAGCGAGACATCTCTCCGGGATGGGGAGTGAGAACAAGAGGAGCCTTGAGTTTCTTTAAGATCTTCAAGTTTTGAGCAAGGATTGTAATACCATCCGCATCAACTACCATTGGTAAAGACGAGCTTCTAAGAATTTCGAAGAAAAACTCTCCAGTTTCTGCAGTTGTAGAAATACCCGGCCCAATTGCAAGTGCTGTTTTTCTAGCAGAAACTATCCTTTTTGCCGCTTCGATTGATACCTTCCCTAGAGTAGTATTTCCAGTTTCAGGAAGAGGCTCTGTCATTGCTTCAGTTATTTTTTCTTCCATGATCGGATTTAAGCTTTTAGGGATACCAACTGTAACAAGCCCTGTCCCTACCCTTAGACCGCCAAGTGCTGCAAGTGTGGCAGCACCGGTTTTTCCTGGAGAACCAGCAAGAATAAAAAGATGGCCGTATGTCCCTTTATGCGAGTTTGGATGGCGTGGTTTTAGGATTTCTCTAACAGTA
>JAHFBK010000162.1:2251-4713 GCA_023250035.1 Candidatus Dadabacteria bacterium | reverse complement strand
ACACGTGGAGAAAACCACATGCTATCGTGGATAAAACAAACGTGTGTGCAGAAACACTTATCCTGTGCAATGGATTTTACTTCGTCTTCTCTAATCTTAGAATCCCATAATGCTTGGAAGTCGCAATCATAATCTCTCAGATTACCTATTGAACCTCGGAGTTCACAAGCCCTAATAGTTCCGTCATAGTCAATAACTACCGAGGTTTCACTAGCAGTGCATGGCATGGGCCACGGGGTATTCTTTGTATAGTTATTGAACTGTGTCTTATGGTGGAAATTAAAGACAGCCGAATACAACGATCTTTTTATCCACCCGTTTACCGCACCACGATTTTCTTCCTGTCTCAAAGCGTATAACTGCTGAATCTTTGTTATTTCATTATAAAGACTCCTTAAATCCTCTGTAGGCACCTTTTTTAAACTCTTATCGAGCGGGTCTCCGCGAATTATTTGAAAGTAATGATAATCAAGCCGCTCATTGTTGAGGAAAAACCTGCCAAGTTCTATAAGCTCGTTATAGTTTTCAGCGCATATCACAGAATTCACATTTATTTGAAGTCTAGACCCAAACCTAGGCTTCAAAGTCTGGGCAAGCTTTATGGTTTCAAGAGACTTATTAAAATTTCCTGGAACGCTACGAATCCTATCGTTTGTCTCAGGAAGTCCGTCAATTGAATTATTAAGATAGACTTCTAGTAGCTCGTTTTCTTCTAAGATTCTCTCAACAAGCTCTTTTATCCGAATGGGCTTAAGACCGTTTGTAGGAAAATAGATTCTTGTTATCCCATTATTCCTATAGAAAAGATTTATTATTTCAGGAAGTTCGCTTCTTAGGGATGGCTCTCCACCGCTAAGAAGGAGATCATTAAAGGGTGGCATTGTCTCAGATAGCATCTTAATTTCATCAAATGTTAAATCACCTTTTTTATTGAGTTCTTGCCAGTAAAAACAGGTTCTACATAGCGCATTACATCGGGAAGTAACAAAGAATATTACGGTATGGAGGTTCTTTTGTGGTTTGATGAATTCAATGAGTTTTTTCATAGTAATAGAATTTAACTCCATTATACGTTTTCTAATAGGCAATTACAATTTTTATAGATATTGCATCTATTATCCCTTCTATTTACGTATTTCACAAGTTGCAATAGCGGTAATAGCAATTTATTATCCAATTCTGGGATAAAAACTTTTGACTTGATTAGAGTTTCTGATTAACTTATAAATTAATATATTTTAGATTATATTTAAATCTAGTAAGGTCTAAAAGATTACTAATCTAGATTCGTGGTGTTAAAAACGGCTTATGAGGGAAAATAACCTATAGTTATAAGCAAAGGAAGGATGACAAGTATGGAACAAATGTTTTTAGCAATTTTTATAGACCTCAACAATATTCCGAGCAAAATAAAACTGGAACGTCTTATGAATGCATTAATACTAAGTGAACAATCAAATTACAATTTTATTTTCGCAGTGAAATCTGCATATGGTGTACTACACTCTGTTTCCCCAGAGTTCAGGACAGAACTTAGAGACTATAATTTTTCTATTCTGGAAACGCCGCGCATAGGATTAAAAAAGAATAGAGCAGACCTATTTATCAGCATTGATGCATTTGAAACTTTATACGTCAACAATCCCGGAATAGATCGTTATATATTTGTAACGAGTGATTCGGATTTTACTGTTGTAATGGATAAACTCAGGAAATACGGAAAAGAGGTTTGGCTCGCATGTCGTAAAGCTGATGAAACAAGGCAAATACTGGCTAAATCATGCGATAAGATGCTATTTATAGAGGATTTTTATCAATTTGAAGATGAAAAATCACACAAAGAATATACAGAAGGCAATGATAATAAAGCTAAGGAACTGTTTAAGGAGGTTTTGAGAAATATAGACTCAGAAAGACTTCCATTTAATATCTCTGTAATAAATGACAGAATGAAGCAACTAGATAGAAGCTTTGATGTAAGACATACAAGTTATAAAAGATTTATCGACCTAGTCAGATCTTTCCAAAAACAAGAGATCATTACATTAGAGGAAAGTGAATCAGGATTAGTCAGAATTACAGATATAGACTCATCAAAGATAGAAGAAGGAATTTCAGGTTCTAATCTTACTAATCATTTATCATAACCAGCCTATTACATTTTAAAAGTACAAAGCGAATTTAATTATACTAAGAGCGAATAGATACACTGAGATTGTGTTAACTAAATTTAGAAATAATTATACACTAGGAATAAACTAATGACTTTTATGCCATCAGCCATCCTCCATAATCAACTATTAGAGATACGCTTACAGCCCGAAAAACGCCTTCATGCTTTGTAAGAATCTTTCAGTATAATTTGTACGCATAATAGCTACCTCTTCGGCTTTTTTCCCTTCTTTGAAAAAGCCCTCATTTATAAGCTGCCTTTCCGCCAAACGCTTGCTGAAGTCCTCCAT
>JAHFBK010000162.1:0-2151 GCA_023250035.1 Candidatus Dadabacteria bacterium | reverse complement strand
TTTAGAAATTATGCTGTTTGGGATAACACGATAGTTAAAGTCCCGTCCCCGAATTGTAGTTGCGCGCCAATTTATATCTACTACTTCCCCATCTTTATCTCCAACCTGTACCCAGTCTCCTACCTGAAAAGGTGGCTCTATATTGAGTGCAATTCCAGCAATGATACCACTTAGAAAGTCCTGAAGTGCAAATGCGAGTAACCCAGCCGTAACACTTGAGGCAACAAGAAGCCCTGAAAGTTGTTTATCAAAAACAAATCGAACAATAACTAATATTGCAATGATTAGGATTAGAACGGTAACTACACTCCTGAGGAGTCCCGGGACATGGGTTTTGCGGTATTGAAAAAGATAATAATCCCAGAAAAAAACCGAGAAAATCTTGGTTAAAAATAAAACAGCAAAGAAGGCTACTATAGCTTTATACCATATAATGAATGACTGTAGATCTACATTTTTCAATAAACCGTATTTGTGATTAAGGACAATCCATATACCTATGGCAACAAAAAGAGAGAAAATGCTATAAAATATGCCAAGTCTAATCCCAAAGCGTTTTCTGAGTAACCAACCAAGTCCAATCAGGACAAGAAATATAAATAAGCTTATAGTTGAGGCGAGAAAAATAGGAGAGTTTTCAAACCAAGAGATCATTGGATTAGTCGATAGTTATTTCATTGCCTTCTCGAATCTCATACTTCTTAACTGAACAAAAGATATATCTACCTTTGCCGAAGGCATTTCTTTCTCGACTTTTTCTATCCTTTCTGCTGTTGCAGGATGTGTTTTCATTATTCCCCCACCTGTTGCTTGGCCCTGATTCATAAGGCGTTGAAGGAAATCCTCTAACGCCTCAGGGTTATATCCTGCTCTTGAAAGGTAGGACAGACCAGATTCATCAGCATGGTATTCTTGCGATTTACTGTAACCATTAACAACGAGGGTCTTAAAAACATCATCAACGGAGCCTTCAAAGAGACCAACAAGTTGTGATAATTGTGCAGGGGCATATGTTTGAGCAGCCTCAGTACCGATAAGGGTCGCAACCTCCGTCAAGCGTGCCTTTTGAATGGAAGAAACACCATCACGATGATTTATGTGAGCTACTTCATGTGCTAGTACCGCTGCAAGCTCATCTTCATTCTGCACTGCGTTAATCATTCCTTTTGTTATAAATATGATTCCTCCTGGGCACGCAAAGGCGTTTATCTCTTTCGTATTGAGTACAGCAAAGTGATACCCGCCATATGTTATTGGGTTATCGGAGTGAATTGCTACAGTCTGGCCCACAAGATTAACGTAATCAGTAAGTTCTATATTTTCTAGAATGGGATAGGATGAAAGAATCCTTGCGGCCACTGCACGGCCTACATAATATTCTTCTTCGTCAGATAGAGGTGTAGCAGCTTTAAAGGTCTGTTGCGCTACCCTTCCTATACTCCCTATGTCGACACTGGAACAGCCAGCTAGTAAAAAGATTAATATTAATTTTAGATATAAATGCTCTTTCATTGTAGATTAAGCTTTCCACTTTGAATAAATTGTATAAGTTTGCTTTCAGAAGTATCATAACTTTCTACTCTATCAACAGCTCGGAAGTTCAGGCTGGGATTTTCTTTTTGATATGCCGCCTCTACTTGGGGATTAAATCCCTTTCCTGCAAGAGCAACCTCATCGCCCGATGTAGATTGCTTCTCTGACCCAACAAGGTTAGACAATGAAATAGATTTTTTCTCAATGGAGCTTTTATGAATGCATCCCTGGACTGCCTCAAACTTAACCTTATACCACTCACCCTCTTTTGAAATAATCTCAAGCACATCATTATAATGAACTGTTGCTTTAACCGGTGAGAAAAACCTGCAAGATTCCCTTATAGCGCTTTGCTTTGTAATAACAGTCACTGTCTCTGCATGAAGTGATACCGAGGTTGCGATTATAATAAAAAGGCTTATAAAAGGTAGTCTCATATTTATTTCTCAGTAAACTTTATAACATTCCAATCCTCTGTCAAGAAAGAATTTGATATTAAATATTCGCAACGATTCTTATAAAACTCTGATGGTCCATCATGGGGATACTTTTCGAGTATTTCATCAAATATTTGAACAGCTTCGTTCCACTTACGATCCTCATAAAACATCATCCCCT
>JAHFBK010000161.1 GCA_023250035.1 Candidatus Dadabacteria bacterium | reverse complement strand
ATTGGCTGTTGGTCTATTTGTTTTTAATCTCATGAAGCTCCCAAAGCTTTTTCCAGAGTTTGAATTTGTAATTGAACATGGTTCAGTATGAAGCGGATGGATACCAAACATAACAATCTCTCTTATATAAGGGGGGTAATTGACAGTATATTTGATTGAAGTATTAGGTTTTTAAGCTTAGGAGGTATTTAAAACAATGGAAAATCTAGTTGAGTTAATAGAGAAAGGTGGTTTGGTAACATATCCACTCATTTCTGTTCGATAGTCAGCTAGCCGTGATTATGGAGAAGTTGTGGAGACTCCGTGGTATAGTTTTTTTCAACGGGAGAAGGGTTTCGGAGCAGGAGTTACAGAAGGCCTTAGAGAAAGAGCTGGCAAAAAGTACGGATAAGACTGTTATTTTTGAGGGGGATAAAAACGTGCTGCTAGGGGAGACTGTAAGAGTTTTAGATATGGCTAAGAAGGTGGGTGCCGAAAAGATTTCAATCGCTGCAAAAGCTGCAGCTTCGCCCTAGGTCGATAGCTATAATGAGTTTTAAAACCCTATACACGTCTCTTTGGTACTTTATATTTAAGTCTAACCTTTGATGTTGACATAACAATAAACAGATTGATTAGTTACCAACCAGAGCCTGTTTAGTTACTAATCAGGTTTTATTTATACTTTTCACCGATCTCCCTGAAAACATTAAGAATTTTTTATTTGGCATCCTTATTGCATAAATATATTGTTTTACAACCCAAAAACAAACTCAGGAGGCAGATAATGAGATGAGATACCTGTCATGGACTTTGTTAGCCGATTTAGCTATAGGATTACTATTTTTGGGTCTAGGGGCAATTGCTATGGGAGAAGAAATAACCATACGTGCCGGTCATTTTCCCAACATAACACACGCTCAGGGTGTTATTGGACAGGCAAACGGATGGTTCGAGAAAGCTTTGGGAAAAGATACAAAGATCGAGTGGAAGATATTTAATGCTGGTCCATCAGCGATTGAGGCATTATTTGCTGGAGAGCTTGATCTCACGTATATAGGTCCAAATCCAGCGATTAACGGTTATGTAAAATCTAAAGGAGAAGCTCTTCGCATTGTTGCTGGGGCGGTAAGTGGCGGCGCAGGGCTTGTTATTAGGGCAGATTCAGGTATAAATACTGTGAAAGATTTTGATGGCAAGAAGATTGCATCTCCACAGTTGGGTAATACTCAAGACGTAGCGCTTCGAGGCTGGCTTAAAGATAATGGTTATGAGGTAAAAGAAAAGGGTGGCACCGTGCAGGTTATCCCTCTAGCAAACCCCGATCAACTAACTTTATTTCTCAAAAAAGAAATTGATGGAGCGTGGACGGTCGAACCCTGGGTTTCAAGGCTGATACTAGAAGGCGGCGGAAAACTTTTCCTTGATGAAAGAGAAATCTGGCCTGACAGGAAGTTTGTTACTACCCACCTTATTGTAAGCACTAAGTTTTTAAAGGAGCATCCCGAATTAGTTAAAAAATGGATAGCTGCTCATGTAGAACTCACAGACTGGATAAACAAAAATCCCGAAGAGGGTAAAAAGATATTCAACGAAGAAATAAAAAGAGAAACGGGAAAAGCCCTGCCTCAAAATGTTCTAGTCGAGTCACTAAAAAGAATCGATATTACGTATGATCCTATTTCAAGCTCACTTTTTAAATCTGCAAGGTGGGCGTACGAGCAGGGATTCTTAGGAAGAGCACAGCCGGACTTATCGAACATTTATGACCTAACTTTATTAAACGAAGTTCTAAAGGAAAAAGGGCTTCAACCTGTAAAACTCGAAGTTTCAAAACAAGAGGATAAAAAATGAGTAAGGTAGTGCATAAATCAGGGCAAACTGAAGAGTTAAAAAATCTTGATAAATTAAAACCAAACAAGATAATTGATGTGAGAGGAGCAGTATGCCCTCATCCACTCAATTTGATTAGAGATTCAATAATAAGCCTTAAGGACAATGAAATTCTTCAGGCTGTATGTGATCACGAGCCTACAGCAAAGGAAAACGCTCCCAGATTCTGCACACGAAGGGGTTACCCACTTCAGGTTATCGAGCAAAACGGTGTCTGGCAGATTTTCATTCAAAAGATTGAAAAAACAGAGCCAAGGCTTCGAGTGTTAAATGTGTCAAAGGTATTTAAGACGAATCATGGAAGGGTCACAGCTATAGATAATGTTGATCTGACCATTCAGGAAGGAGAGTTTGTTTGTATTGTTGGTCCTTCCGGGTGCGGTAAGTCTACGCTTCTCAATTTAATTGCAGGACTTGACAAACCCACGCAGGGTGAAATTTGGTCAAACGGAAATCGCGTTACTGGCCCTGGTTCTGAGCGTGTCGTTGTTTTTCAAGAGGGTGCGCTTTTCCCCTGGCTTACAGTGATGCAAAATGTCGAGTTTGGTCTC
Organism: Candidatus Dadabacteria bacterium; assembly: GCA_023250035.1. GTDB lineage: Bacteria > Desulfobacterota_D > UBA1144 > Nemesobacterales > CSP1-2 > CSP1-2. Next base: position 2,305 of record JAHFBK010000161.1, on the reverse strand, counting down.
AAACTTCGCCAAGTACCTCTAGAGATACGCAGAACCCTTGCGCTTGATTACCTGAAACTGGTAGGGCTTGATGAAAAATTTCATAATTCTTTTATTCATCAACTATCAGGCGGGATGAAACAACGTGTAGCACTGGCAAGAGCTTTAGTAATGGAGCCTGCAATTCTCCTAATGGATGAGCCCTTTGCAGCGCTGGATGTTTACACACGAGAAACACTTCAGGAAGAGCTACAAAACATCTGGACTGAATCACATAAGACTATTGTTTTTGTTACACACAACGTTCAGGAAGCTATCCTTCTTGGCGATAGAGTGATAGTTTTTGCAAGAAATCCGGGACGAATAAAGGCTGAATACGAGATTGACATTACAAGACCACGAAAAATAGACCACCCGGAGGTATTTTTGAACACAAAGTGGATTACAGATGACATAAAGGAAGAATTAGAGGAGCCAGCATACAAAGCCGATACAAGGGAAGTAGTTTATAAATGAGCAAACGATTGACCAAGTTAATTCTCTTTTATCTTATTCTCGTAGGGCTATGGCAGGGACTCGCCTTCCTGAAGCTTTGGCCCGAGTATATTTTTCCAACCCCGCTTGGTGTGCTGAAAACCCTTCTTACCGGCTTTGAAGACAAAACCTTCATAATCGGAATTTTAATCAGCATGAAGAGGATTCTTATAGGATATGGGCTCTCAATAGTAGTCGGATTATGTGTAGGTCTTCTTATAGGGAGAATAAAAACACTCGATGAAACAGTTGGTTCACTGGTCTTAGGGTTTCAAGCCCTTCCGAGCATATGCTGGCTTCCGCTTGCCCTTGTATGGTTCGGGTTAAGTGAGTCTGCGATGCTTGCGATTGTTATTCTAGGGTCGCTCTTTTCAATCATAATCGGAGCCGACACTGGTGTAAAAAATGTTCCTCCTATTTACATACGAGCTGCAAGAACAATGGGAGCGAAGGAAATTCAATTATACACGAAGGTTATTATACCGGCAGCACTCCCATCTATTATAAGTGGTTTTAAACAAGGATGGTCTTTTGCGTGGCGTTCCCTAATGGCAGCAGAACTTCTTTATGTTGGTCTTGGTCTCGGTCACCTGCTTATGATGGGACGGGAACTCAACGATATGAATCAGGTTATAGCCGTGATGATTGTAATAATTATAATCGGAATAGTGGTGGATAGATTAATTTTTGCAAAGATAGAAAACAAAGTCAGAGAAAGATGGGGATTAACCTAGTGTTTAAAGTTATCTTTATTGTTTAATTCTACTTCCTGATATGATTTAGCTTTTACTAAATTTTCACTTTAATAACTTTCAAGGCTTTTTTCTTCGTACTTTTCGCAAAAAAAATATAGGATACTATAAATTAGGATCAGAACAAAAGTAGGAGATAGGATGAAAAGAATTTCCAGGTTGTGATTTCAGTTATTTTTGCTGTCTCTTTGCTCCTTAGCCCATTAAGTTAAAAAGTTCCAATAACTAGTAAATTAGGTAATATATTTTTCAAAGTAAAGAAATGGACTATCTGGTTTTTAGTATTTTTCTTGTTGTAGCACTTTTTGGTCTAGTATCGCTTATATTCGGACTGCCCGGGACTTTTATTATACTTGCAGATTCTCTTCTATATGGTTGGTATGGTGGGTTTAAAGAGATAACTTATAAGGTAATTTTAATCTTAATTATTCTTGCGATCGTAGGCGAAGTTGTAGAATATGGACTTGGAATACTTGGAGCAAAAAAACGTGGGGCGACTAAAGGTGCGATTATCGCTTCGATTATAGGTGGAATCGCTGGTGCTATAATTGGTACCCCTTTTCTATTTGGGATAGGTTCGATTATAGGTGCATTTCTCGGAGCATTTGGCGGGGCTTTCTTACTTGAGTACTTACAAGGAAAGGGAGTAGATCAGGCAATAGAATCGGGATGGGGAGCTTTTCTTGGAAGAGTAGGTGGAGCCATTTCAAAGGGTTTTATAGGCATAATGATGATTGTAATAACGATTGTTTCTGTAGTGAAAAATTAAGATCTGTAGGGTGCAGTTACGTGCATTAGGGTGTTAAGCAAATTATGGAACATGATTAGAGTCAAAGGGCTTTCTACTATAGAGGGGTTTTCTAACGCCGCCTGTCTATGCATGAGTTCACCAGCTAGACTGGTGAACTTCCCAGTAGGGTAGGCAACGAGTCTTGCTCGTTGCCATTTTCAGCGGATATGAAAACTTTTCTGACAGCTAATTGAGGAGCTAAAATTGAAAGAAAAACTTGAAGAGATAAGACTTGAGGCTGAGAGTGAGC
>JAHFBK010000160.1 GCA_023250035.1 Candidatus Dadabacteria bacterium | reverse complement strand
TGGAACACATTAAATATCGGAAAACAAGAGGATAAATTTAATATAGAAACCCCTGATACTAGAGGAACAGAGGATAAGAGTGGGATTAGTAATAAAGCAGAGTATTCGGGATTTAAGTGGGGAAATATACTTATTGATAAAGAATCCATAGATAGTCTATTAGATCCCCCAAGGCTGTTTGATGATGTGACAGAGGAAGATAATACACAACAAAAAGGTGATGATCTAACTCAAGAAAGTGAGTTAAGTCATGTTGATACACCAAAACCAAAACAAGATAAGCTTGTAGTTGATAATGAAAGGCTATTGATAACTCAAAAAGTTAGCTCAAAGGCATATTCTTCATATATGCCTAAAGTAAGACCAAAGGAGTTGGGTTCAAAGATAAGCTTATCAAAGAAGATTATTACATTCTTTGTTTCGCTATTTATTTTATTTATTATCATCTCCGCTTCAGTTTGGATTATGATAACTTTGGAATTAATTCCCAAAGACAAAGCTGATAGGTTAACTACCTTTAATTTATCAAATAATTTATCAAAGCTTCCGATCAGGGTTTTCGAGCGGATAGATGACAGCGTAGTCGTTTCTCAGGATTTAGGCAGATGGGTAAGTACTAGAAACGGATTCATTTACGTTGTCTCTGGAAACATTGAGAATAAGTCTAAATATGATGTTAGTTATATAAAGATAAGGGGCGAATTTTTAAGTGGTGGGAAGAAGCTTTATGAACAGGTTGTTTATGCTGGCAACACATTTATCGACACTGAGCTAAAAACCCTTCCATCTGAATATATACTGAATAAACTTCAGAGAAAAAATGGCGATATAAATTTCAACTATCCTAGCAAACTCGCAGGGCTTAATTATGACATTAAGCCTGACGAAACTGTGCCATTCTTTATTGTATTCCCATCGAAGGGCAAGGTGCTGGGCTTAAAATATAAGATTGATATTGTGGGTTTTGAGAAAGCTGATCTAAAATGATACCCCCCCTGTGTATTAATTGTAAAGTTCCTAAGTAAGACCTTCTTTAGAAATATTTTTGATCCATCAATAAAGTTAATATATATGTCTAGGTATCCTTTCTAACAGAGATATTTCCTTTTACTAACTTTTGATTTGCACCTTCTTAAATAATCAACTAAATAATTTCAATTAATGCATGACGCTATGGTCGAGACGTTAGAACTGTTAAATTTATTAATTAAACTATAAATGATTTCACACAAATTAGAATGAGCAAACTTAACTTCCATCACTTATTGTTAATCTCAGAACCTTATCAGAAAATTTTTAAGTTACTTGCTACGGTTAAGCCTCCCGGATTTAGAGGGATCTCTCTACTTGAGGTGATTAGGTTTTTTATAAATGAGTTAAAAAAGGATAATATCTGGATCCGTTCTGCGGCTATGGCTTATCACTTTTTTTTAGCCTTATTCCCAGCCCTTATTTTCTTGCTGACTCTTATTCCATATGTTCCGATTAATGGGGTTAGAAAAAGACGCTGAAGTAATAGGTAGAAGCATTATTCCACCCGCTACATTTGAGTTGATATGGCCAACAGTTAAAGGGATTGTCTCGGACAAAAAAGCTGGGTTATTATCGTTTAGTTTTATTCTCACTATATTTTTAGCAGCGCAAGGTGTATATGTAATGATGGTTGCATCTTATAAGGATTCTCTAGCCTTTGTGAGACGTGATTTTGTGAGAGAGGGCTTGGTAGCAATACTTCATAGTTATTATCAAAACTTTAGTGCTTATTTTGACCTTTGTAACTCATGTTTTTGGTAAATCTATGATAGATTTTTTGGTGTTTAACGGTTTTATTTCACATAGCATTTTCCCTTTTTTCCTTTCAGGACTTAGATGGTTTATTATACTTATTATGGTCTTTTTCGGTGTTAGTATCATTTACTATATCGCTCCATCTGTGATAAAACGTTGGTTATTTATAAGCCCTGGTTCAATTATTGCGTTTTTACTTATTAACTTGGCTACAGGAGCTTTCTTTTATTATGTAAGTAACTTTGCTAATTACAATAAGATATACGGAAGCTTGGGAGCCATTGTCATATTAATGATATGGTTTTATTGGATTTCCTTTGCAATCTTGATCGGGTTTGAATTGAACACGAGTATAGATCATGCTTTTTTAAAACGCGTGGAAACCGAATGATTTTTTGCAAGATGCTCTTAGGTTTTATAAAAAAAGGAAGTTTTCGATGGTATTAGCAATCTAAGTAAAAATAAGTTGCACAATTTAGGGTTTTTGCTAGAGACTTTTGTTCTCTTAATTTTGAAAATTGTAATATGATTAATAATCTAAATGAATTTCGAATTATATCGCAACTGCGATCTCAGTCTATTAATTATAAACTAATTGTGGTTTATAGATAATATATAACAATATATTGTGGATAATATCGTGAATGCGGGTATAGAAAGCAGTTTAAACAGTCTTTTTTACAGAATGCTTGCTATTTTATATATATTAAGTAAAATACTTCATTAATAAAGACCGGGTAAGAGAGGGTAAAGAGATCTCCCCTATTTTCCTTTTAGGAAGTCTAAACAATAATAAGAGGGTTGAGATTAAGCAGAAAAGGATTTACCGTGTTACTAGTGCCCGGCTTTTAGATATAAGGATTAAGTGTATTTTATTAACAGGGGGGACAACGCGGCATGAAATCCACGCGATTTAAAATAAGTGTTAGTCAGGATGGTTTGCTTCCGGAAGAAACGGCAGATGTAGCTACATTACAATTTCCGATTTTACCTAAGAAGCTTCTAAAAGCGCTTGGTTTTGAGAGGGTTGATACAAAAACTTATGTTGGAGTGCTTCCCGTTTTTGTGAATATAGGTGATAAGGAGCAAGAGATAGTGGTTGAGCTCGGGGTTACAGTTCCCGAGATGAGAAAGAAGGTAATAGAGGTTGTAAGAACCCCTTCAAATCTTGCCTCCCCAAAGCGGGCGGTAAAACCGCAAAAAACAACAATACGCCGTAACGGGAGAAGGCCCCAGAGAAAAAGGGTTAAGGTTAGAAAGTCAAGAAGGTAGGCTTCTATGCTCGAGAATAAGATGGAGGAATTTCTAACCTTTGATGATGTTCTATTATTGCCAGATTATTCCGGTGTTCTACCTACTGAAGTAGATGTTTCTACTTATTTGACCCCAGAAATTAAGCTACATATTCCACTTATTAGTGCAGCCATGGATACAGTTACTGAGTCAAAAACTGCAATAGCTATGGCTCAAGAAGGTGGTATTGGGGTCATTCATAGGAACCTAACTTTAGCTGAACAAGTTGCAGAAGTAGAAAAGGTAAAAAAGCATGAAAGCGGAATGATAATAAACCCTATGACCGTTCATCCTTCACAAAGGGTTCAAGAAGCACTAGATATCATGCTAAAACACAACATAACTGGACTCCCAGTTACTGAAGAGGATGGAAGGCTTCTTGGGATAATTACCTATAGAGACCTCAGATTCGAGAAGAACCTAGATTTCAGGGTTGATAAGTTAATGACTCCGAAAGAAAGGCTCATAACTGTAACTGAGGGAATAACACTCGCAGGCGCAAAAGAGCTTCTTCACAAATATAAGATTGAAAAACTCCCAGTAGTAGACTCTGAGTTCAGGCTACGCGGGCTAATAACAATGAAGGACATAGAAAAAATAGAGAAGCACCCAAATGCTAGTAAAGATGAAATGGGACGCTTAAGGTGTGGAGCTGCAGTTGGCGTCGGGTCCGAAAGAGAATCAACTATTGAGGCTCTACTTAAGGCTGGGTGTGATGTCATAGTGATTGACACTGCACACGCACATTCAAAGAGGGTAACCGATGCAGTAGCTTCGACGAAATCCAATTTCCGTAAAGTAAACTTAGTAGCGGGGAACGTTGGAACTGCTGATGGAGCAGAGGCTTTGGTAAAGGCAGGGGCTGATGCGATAAAGGTTGGAGTTGGCCCTGGATCAATATGCACAACTCGAGTTATAGCGGGTGTTGGAGTCCCGCAGGTTACTGCAATTGGAGATGTGGCACGAGTAGCACAAAGATACGATATCCCTGTAATTGCGGACGGCGGGATAAAGTATTCAGGTGACGTAACTAAGGCTCTGGCGGCAGGGGCGCGCTCGGTAATGATAGGGAATCTCTTCGCAGGTACGGATGAAGCCCCTGGAGAAGTAGTTCTATATCAAGGGAGAACATACAAGGTCTATCGTGGAATGGGTTCGATTGAGGCAATGAAGAAGGGAAGCCGTGATAGGTATGCACAAGATGATATGATAGAATCGAAACTTGTTCCTGAGGGGATAGAGGGTAGAGTTCCCTTTAGAGGCTCGATCTCGGGGATGATTTACCAACTTGTCGGTGGATTAAAGGCTGGGATGGGATATACAGGATCCAGAAATGTCGAAGAGCTTAGAAAGAAGGCTAGATTTATAAAGGTCACCCTAGCTGGGCTTCGTGAAAGCCACGTACATGACGTAATAATCACTAAAGAGGCGCCGAACTATAGGATTGAATAATGTTGTATCATTAAGGATTAATTACCTACTCATAAAAAAGTGTGATGTCTGCTAGGAGCGACGAAGTAATCTGATACGAGATGTCATTCCGAACCATGTCCTGAGCAAAGACGAAGGAGCAGTGAGGAATCTCAAACAGATTGCTTCACGGAGTTTACACTGAACTAAGTGAAAGTGTTCGCAACGACAGAAAAAGTAAGAGATTGCTTTGCTCCTTTCAGTCGCTCGCAA
>JAHFBK010000054.1 GCA_023250035.1 Candidatus Dadabacteria bacterium | reverse complement strand
ATAGGCTTTCTTCGCTCCTGGCGTAGCAGTGATGCGAATATCAAAGGCATAGAGAGGGCCTTCTGGCACCGGCTGTAACCCCTCGGTTAACTCTTCCTCTCCTTGGGGTGTTCCAATGTTGACAGTGATAAAATTTCCCTCCTGTTTAACCTCAACGGGTGCATCTTCTTTGAGTTCCACAACGATTATAACCTTCCTTGCTATGAGTGGGTCTCTAAAGGAAGATATGAAGCTTACGGGGCTATCAAAATCATCAACGTCCCTACTGACCTGAAGTTCTTGAGGAAGGAAAACATCTTGAAGACTTATATTAAGCTTTTTTTCTTCTTTAGGGAGCTCCTCATATGTGACAGGAGCTGATGTTTTTATAGTTATTATTCCTACCCCCTCTTTTACCTCAAAACCTATGCTCTCTACAGTGTTCAAGCCAGCACCGCCAGGCGCTCCAGGTGGAGATGACTGAGTGGACGGCTGAGATTCCACCATTTGCGTTGTTGTAGGTAATATATCTTCCTCAATCACCTTTGGAGTATTTTCCACTTTGTAGCTGGTAGCCACTGTCTCTTTTGGAGAATTGGGTTGAGCGGAAGGCTGAGATTCTTCCATCTGAGTTTTCTCCGATACTGTTATCTTTTTCTCTCCACTCTGTTTTGTAAATCTTAAAGTTAGGACATTTTCTTGCTGTTTAAGCTCAGTCATTGCATCCTCTTTAAGTTCCGCAATGACTATTACATCCTCTTTACCAGCAGGGTCTTTAAAGGTACTTATGAAGCTAACTGGGCTACCAAACTCATTTACGTCTCGCGAAACCTGCAATTCTTCAGGAAGAAAAACATCTAAAAGCTTTATATTAAGCGTCTTTTCCCCTTTAGGAAGCTCCTCAAACTTTACTGGAACAGTTGTTCTTATTGTAACTATTCCAACCAAACCTTGAACCCCAAAACCAATGCTTTCAACCTTATTTGAGCCTGTAGCAATTTGCTGTTTGAGAGTAGAAGTCACGACTGAAGACTGAGACACAAACGACTTATTTGTTTTAGGAATTAAAGGACTTCCTTTTACAGTTTCAGTATTAAATTCTGCGATAACAGCAGCGGTATTATTATCATCGTTCGCTTGAGTAACCAATCCACTAGATTCGGAATTTAAAAAGGAAACTAAAGCAACAAGAAAGAACCCAGCAAAAAATGCTTTCAGGATAAGTTTCATCCAACCATCCTCCTTGAGTTAATCTTCACTCCTGCTATTGCTCATTCTTCTCTAAACGCAAGGACTGACTTTACTGTCTCAACCTTTTTTTGCCCGAACACATCTTCGAAGTATTTTTTTTCTTCAACCATGATCCCACTTTCTCTTACCTCAACAATCTTTCCCTGCTTACTTCCTATTTCATCTCCTACCCCTAGAACATAAGTGTTTTTCTCGGGGTCTACAACCATTGCCTTTGGTAGTTCCCCTACCCAAACAATACCAACCAATCTGAACTGTTCAAGAGGATACCTTTTAATCGGTGGAAGAGATTTATTAATCTGGGCCTCTACCTCCTTCTTTTCAAAAATCTTGATGAAGGGTCTAAATGGATCACGATTTACTAATGGCTTATCTTTAGAGCCTTCTTGTATAGTTTTAAAATCGGTAGCCGTCTTTTGATCCTCTTGAGCATGAGAAACAAAGACCAATAGGCTTATCAATAAGAAAAAGATTAAACCTTTCCTGATGCCGTGTGCACCTCCCTTCATTCTTCAGGCTCCTTTACAGGCTCCTTTACCTTTGTCTTGGTTGGTTTTTTCCCTTTTGTAACAGGTTGAGTAGGCTCAGGTGGGAGAAGTCTAAAAGTCACAGGGGTAAAGGCAGCACTAAGAACTATTTTCTGACCTGAGCTTTTCTTTTTATCCTGACTGAGATTGAGGTCCCTAATATTTACAATTCTAGGAAGCTTAGAGACCCTGTCAAAGAACCTTGCAAGATCATAATACGTGCCGTAGACCTTCATATCTATTGGAATCTCGGCGTATACATTTTTTTTCACCTCGGGCTTAGGAGCAAAGGTATTAGACTCTAAACCTGAAGCTGATACAGCCGCATATATACTATCGATCAAACCAGGAATTTCCTTCTCCTGGGGAAGCTTGCGGGAGGCTTCTTCAAATTCCTTATTTAGCCTCTTAAACTCCTGCTCAAACCTGGGGAGCTCTTTTGCTATAGCTTCGTACTCCCTTAGTTTAGCTTCATTCCTTTGAAGTTCGTTTCTTGCGCTTTTCAGCTCCTCTGTCTTTGGAGACCAAAAGAAATACCAAAACACCCCACACATAATTACTATTATGAAAAGTAGAATACCAAGCCTAACGTAAAGTCGCTGCTGATTTAGAGCTTCACTTATATTTTGAATAATAGCCATTTTCACCTCTGAGCCTTTTGCTGACCTGGCTTCTTTATCTGAGGTTTTTCTTGAGGTTTTTCCTCCGTCTTCACCTTGCCAGAATAATTCAATTTGGACTCTATTACAAAGGCCTTCAAGGGTAGTTTCTGTATTTCTTTTGTATTGATAACCTTTAACTCAACATTTTGGAAATAGGGAAAGGATTGAAGCCTTTTCATAAAATCTGAAACTGTAAGCTCATCCCATGCGAAACCCTCTATTTTCGCTGACGAACTCTTCTCCGATAATTTATCGATCCAGGCCCTATTAGGGATAGCCTGCCCTAGAGCCTCCATAACATAAAGAGGCCCAGTGCGGTTTTCCTCAAGAACATTTATAACCTTGATTTTCTCTTCTAGTTCTTTATTCTTGGCTTTAAATTCCTCAACCCTTTTCTTGACATCCTCAAGTTTCAAAATACGCGCTTTTACGTCAGCGATACGGTTGTTTACATCCTTTATTTGTTTAATCCGCCATAGTTGTAAGGCTACAAGCAAGATAAATACAGCTAATATCGCAGTAACACCTAGAATTAGCTCGTTGAGACCCTTTATTTTTTTTCTTTCTTTTAATGGAATAAGATTTACTTTTATCATTTATCCCCTTTTCTCCTTAGAGCAAGCCCTATAACAACACCCATCTTCGGTGCTATGTCAAGAATATATTCAGGGTCGAAATCCCTCACATCGTGAATTATATTTTTAAAAGGATTAACAATTTCTACAGAGGCACCTATTCTTTCCACAAGCCGCTCTTTTATGTAAGGAACCTTGGAAGACCCGCCTCCGAGTACGATTTTTCTAACAGTTTCTTTTAGTGATGTTGTAGTGAAAAAGTCAATAGTCCTTTCTATTTCTCCGCAGATTAAATCAGCAAAATCACGCGTTATCCTATCAAGCTCCTTAGAAATTCCAGTGAGCCTAAGAGAATACTTCATTTTCTCAGCCTCATCGTAGCCAATGTTAAACTCTTTTTGTATCCACTCTGTAAACTGCCTACCCCCTGCAGTAATATCCCTTGCAAATATAGAAACCCCGCCTTTAAGAATATTGATGTTTGTTACAGAAGCTCCGATGTTTATTAATGCAAGGACCTCATCCGTCAAGGGGTAGTTAATTTCAAACATATTCTCAAGGGCAAACACATCTACATCAACCACAACAGGATTTAGCCCAGCCTCGTTTGCAACGGCTATGTAATCCTCTGTTATATCCTTTTTAGCAGCTACAATTAATACATCCATATTACCTTCTTGGCTTTCTCCGGGAAGAATCTGAAAATCATAATTAACATTATCAATACTATGAGGTATATTCTGCTCAAGCTCCCAAGGAATAGCTTCACGCAGCTCCTCTTCACTCATGTTAGGAATACTTACCTTTTTTATAATAATGGAGTGTCCAGAAATCGAGATTGCAACGTCCTTTGTTTTAACTCCAAGATCCTTCACAAGTGTTGAAATCGCTTCTACCACAGCGCCTGAATTGATTATAACCTTGTTAACTATAGCCTCAGGAGGCAGCAGAGCTTCCCCTATGTTTTTGAGTTGATACCCGTTTCGGGCCTCCTTTAGCTCTGCAAGCTTAATCGCACTAGAACCGATATCGAGTCCAACAATCTCTTTTTTTCCGAAAACCAAACTTACCTCCTAGTGTTACTTTTTGATTACTTTACCTTCTCCAAAGTGCTTAGAGCAAATAATCACCCTTAAATCTATAAATGTATGTAATAATATAGCATTCTCGGAATGTACTAGTTGATTAGTCAAAAAAAGCCTATCAGCCCCTTCCTCTAAGATATATGTAAATAGGAGTGTTTCCATTTATTTCTGGTTACTAAAAACCAACTCCTTGATCACGCTTAAATAACCATTAGGATATTCACTTACTTCAAGTACTTTCGATTCTTGGCTTCAATCTTATCTGTATTGTATCTTATTTCAAAAACTCTATTGTTGTCAATACCTATACTTAAAAGGATTATTCAGACAGGTAATACCTACATTGCATAAGTGGTGGTGTTTAGGTAGAATTTCCCCAATTTATTATTAGGTCGTTATAAGATTCAATATTTAAGTAATCTATGAGTTGTAATATACTGAAAACATTAAAATGCCCGGATAGCTCAGTCGGTAGAGCAGAGGATTGAAAATCCTTGTGTCGGCGGTTCGATTCCGTCTCCGGGCATGCTTATTTTCTTTACAAAAGTGAGTCATAACAGGAAATTATAACACTTTTCATCATGCTTTTTATCGGATTTATTTTTTCCTAAATATTATAAAAGAAGCTCAATTGACCGAAACAACTAGAAAATAACAAGAAAGGTTTTACGGATTCGCATCATTCAAGACTCTTTCTTAATTCATTTCTTTCGGTAAAAATCAAAAACATAATGTTTTTTTCAACATAAAGTTATCAGTTCCCCAAGACAAAATTCCTGTGTAATCTTCCACACGGTTTACAGTGTAATGTCACACATTTATGCAGATCCTATCAGCCTTCTTTTTGTAAGTTCCTTTAACGACTCAATATTATGGATATTGAATATGTTGGTATAAATGTTGCGGGTATAAGCAAGTAAACACTACACAGAAGGTGAAACTAGCTGAGAAGATTACTTTTATCCACACTCATAGCAGCAGGGCTTACTCTCATTGGGATATACGCATTTGCAGGTATAAACCACTATAATAATGCGATAAAAAAGCAGAGCACAAAGCTGGTAGCTCAGGCCCAATCCAAGGTTCAAGGTTTGGTGTTGTACATTAAAGGCGATTACTTGAAGCTCAAGGACCAAGCAGGTAAAAGCCATCTCATTCAGGCTGATGACCCTAAGACTCTTAAAGAAATCAGGATCGGTGATAATGTAAATGTAAAGATAGAAGAAGGAATTGCTGTTTCAGCTGAGAAGATTTAAAGTCATCTAGCGAAACTGATTTATCTATCAAGGTATGGACAATAACCATGTATTTTGAATTCAAGATCAGAAGGGAAATATTTTAGATAATATTTCCCAACCTCATTTAACAGATTGGTCAAGGTATTGAGGAGCAATTTGGTATTCTAGTATCCACAATACCGGAATTTCAATAGCAACAAAATCCCTTGCTATTTTATAGATTTGTTATAATATTTATAGTAATTTTTTGCATAGGAAGGAAATCTTGATTCTTCGGAGGTCAGGCAATGAGATTTGGCGACTATTTGAAAAATAAAAGGAGACAAAAGAACACCACCCAAGAAGATCTTGCTAGGGCACTCGGCGTCTCAAGCGTATTTATTCACCAACTTGAAACAGGAAAGGTTGATGCACCATCCTTAGAGAGATGTAACCAGATAGCTGATATTTTAGAAGTCACAATTGATGAACTATGGAGTGTTGCTAAGAAAGAAAGGCTTAGAAGATTTATGGAAAGAGAAGGCATCACTGAGGATGATTTAGAGGTTCTTACTGAGGGAGAAAGAACACTTATAAAACTTTATAGAAGCCTTGACGAAGATTCAAGACGTGATTTTGGAGGAATGGTATACATGCTTCTGAGGCGCTCTCAAGACGAAGGCGTTCAGGAAATACTCGAAGAGTTTATGAAATGCGCTTAAAAAACAAATTAGGGACTATATCTACAGCACTTGGAGTAGAGCTTTGTATCTTAGCTTTTGTTGGACTTGTATTTCTTTTCCAGTTTGACAAGGCAAAGGTAGAGCTTGTCAATAAAACGAAAGCTATTTCTGAAACTATCGGTGAGCAGGCTAGCAGCTTTTTTTCACAGAGAATGAAAGTGGGAACAAGCGATGAGTTCTTTCAATTCCTAGATCAAAGACTCGGAAGAAAAAAACTCTTCAACACATTCGATGTAGCACCAAAGTTCTTCAGCGTTGTATTAAGACGTGATGTCGAAAGTGGAAAGGTAGCAGATGATATTAAGGACGATTTTTACCCCAAAAAGGGATATACTGTATCAAACCAACATGGAATGATATCGGTTTCTGTTCCTTTTGCCATTCGAGGTCAATCTGAGCCCTTCGGAATTGTAAAAATTGACTCCGACACTCAAGCAATTAGGGAAAAAGTACTTGCCGATAATTCCCTTTTATACGCTGCTATTCTTGTAGTTTTAAACAATCAGGCTTTTATACTTTACATCCTTCTAAGGAGAAGAAAGGAGGTTATCTTTGAAAAGGGATACCTTAGGGAGCATTCCATAGGCGCTCTGAAAATCATGTATAAAGTTCTTGGCGATATAATACAAGATCACGAGGGCGCTGAAGAACCAGGCACGAAGCAAGGAGAAAGCAAGAAGGTAATTTCAATTTCAGAACTTGTTGAAAAAAGAAAGAAATGAAGAAACTTCTTATATTACTAATCACCTCGTTATCCTTATTGTGGGCATGTGCTAGCCCAGATGAAACTGGGTCTGTAACCCTAGATGGGCCTATTCTAGAAAGCATAAATCAAGATGGCAACCTTGAATTCAACGGTGCTGTGGTTAACTCCGGAGACACACCAGTTAACTCTGTCGAAGTTGTTTTGATTCTAAAAGACGAAAACGGAAAGGTTATCGAGGCGAGTTCCACATCGGTTATTGGAGAAGATTCCCAGAGTCTACTCCAGCCATCTGAAAGAGCTTTCTTTACTATAACTGCAAAATCAGACCCGAAAAGAATAGCGTCAAAAGAGGTAGAAATCTTTTCTGAAGGGACTTCAGACTTACCACCTTCTTCGTAGTAATCATTTAGCAATAAATCAGCTCACGCGAAATAATTATTAGAGGATCCGAGGACAACTTTGTTTATCAAATCAACATGCCAGTCACACCTATAAACCACCCGTTTATATTTCATCTAGTCAGATATAACGATATTCATGAACTTCAATCATCAGTATCTGAGTCAACTGAGTTTATTAAACAGTTAGACCGGCATGTATTTTTGAAATTGTCATTTTTAAAAAACTTTTTCTTATCAGAAGGTTACGTATTACTGAGCTCAAAAAGATGTATGACTACCTCAATACAACTATCTTCTTTAACACCTTCTTGGACACCAAGGCCAGCACTCATCACCTTAAATCTTTGGGAAGAAAGTCCTTTGGAAATTAGATAGTTTTTTACGGTTTCGGCCTGGGTTTCCCCTAATTTAATATTTTCTTCTTCGGATTTCTGCTCAGTTGCATATCCTTCTATAGTTACTGATAGATTTGAATACCCACTTAAAACACTTGCAAGTGCATCTAGAGAAGGAAGTGCATCAAATAGAATGGTTGTTCCTGAAGGAGCAAAAACGCCATGAAGATTAACTTTTATGCCACCCTTCGTAGGCTCTGCCTTGGCTCCGTATATACTGGAAACCTTGTCTATGATGCTGGTCCTGAGCTCAAATTTTGTCTTTGATTGCTCGTATGCTATTTCTGCTAGGGCTATTGCCTTCTCACCAAGCTCAATTGATTTTTGATACTCGCTTAAAGTTAAACTCTCCTCAGCCATACTGTAGGTTTGTCGTGCCTCATCTAGTGCTCGGGAATTAAAATCTTGGGCAGACACATCCTCAGCGGCATTTATTTTCCCTGAAGCCTTCTCAAGTGTATCAAGTGCGCTCGAAAGCATTCTATCCTGAGAAATAGCCAGTTTTTCTTTAATTTCCTCAAGCCTCGTGACGTTTTTTCTTAACTCTCCTTCATAGTTTTTCTTTATGGCATTTGTCTCATCTATTTGAGACTTTATCACCTGAAGCTCATTTTCGTAGATTTTTTTTCTTGATATTGATATTGCAGTCTTTGATCTTGTTTCAGAAATCAGCCGAAATTCCTCTGCCCTTTCATCATTTCCATTCTTAAGTTCTCTCTCTGCTTGCTCATAGAAGAACTGTGCCTCCTTCATAACATCAGGAGCATATGTTTCACCACCTTGCCTTTTCGCATCTTCTAAAAGATCGTACGCACTCATTATATCCTTGACAGTAGATGCTGCCTTAGAAGCACTAGCTAAGGTAAGAGCAACTATAAAAAGAATAAAGATTCTCATTTATCCTCAAATTCATTAATTTCGTTTTCAACTTCTTCATTTATCGCTTTTAATTCTTCTGTTTGACTCCTGATTTTTTGAAGAAATCCCTTCTTTTCTTCAACCTCTTCTTTGACCCTTGATTCTTCTATGAGAGCGTTTAGGTACTCAACTTGATAAGAGGCTTTTTTTGTTATTATCTGTGTAACCCCTGGCCTACCTGAGTTAAAAGATTTCTTTGCTTCCTCAATCCACTCCGATGCTTTATTAACTTCTTCAGTAGGAATCTCGGTTGATTTACTTTGAATACCAGAAAGTTTTATCTCTAGGGCTTTTATTTTGCTTAGTGTCTCCTCATCATCCCCTTTAGACAGAGAATAAGAAAATGAAAACAACAAGAATAAAATCGTTGTTACTATAATAGTCCTCATTCCAAAAAAATAAAGTCTAATATAAATTCTAATTTTTCGGCACCTTTTCCAAAACACTTAAATACCGTAACATTGCAAATAATTTTATAAAATACTATATTCAATAAGAAAATTGGTCAAGATAGAGCGTGCATCGTATATAAAAACTTAAAAATTTTTAAAATTTTTAATATCACTCTAGGCATTCCCCACTAATAGTGATAAAATAACGGTGGCCATGGTATTGAGAAAGGTTATTTCGAAAGTGGTTTTTTCTTTTGGAATGCTTTTTCTCTCGATAATTCCAATAGCGAATTCATCTTATGCGGATTTTTACTCTTACGTAGATGAAAAGGGCGTTCATCATTATACAAACATCCCGCCAACAGATAAAAGATATAAACTTAAATTAAGAACAAAGAAAGCGTCTTTAAAACCAAACGGCATTTACACCTACTCGAAATCCTACGAGGAAGAGATTCTGAGAGCCGCTAAACGGCACAACTTAGACCCTGATCTTGTAAAGGCTGTAATCAAAGTAGAATCGAACTTCAACTCAGGTGCAATTTCACGAAAAGGTGCTATTGGAATTATGCAGCTTATGCCAGATACTGCAGACGATTACAATGTAAGCAACCCATTTAATCCAAAAGAAAATATAGATGGTGGCACGAAATATTTAAAGAAGCTCATGGAAATGTTTAGCGGTGATCTCGAGCTTGCCCTAGCCGCTTACAATGCAGGTGAAAACGCTGTCATAAAATATGGATTCAGAGTTCCTCCTTATAGTGAAACAATTGATTATGTCGAAAAAGTTTTAATGCATTATAAAAATTTAAAAGAAAAAAACTAAAAGTAGATGGAAACATTAAATCAATTAGTTACTCTGTTTTAAAACAGTTTTCAATAAAATGTAACAAGAGCGGTTAAATAAGAAAAATAGTTCCGCTCTTTATCATTGAGTTAGTAAACAAATGTTTTTTTTCTGTTGACCCTGATTTTAAATTGTGATAATATGTTTAAATCAACGCCAAGGAAGGGGGCTAATGTTCAAAATCGGTGATATTGCCGTTTATCCAGTTTATGGCGTTGTGATGGTTAAAGGGATCGAAGTTAAGGAAATATGCGGTACTAAAAAGACCTTTTACATATTCAAGGTCGTAGACAGTGATTTTACAGTAATGGTACCCACCGATAACACCCATGCTGTTGGCGTAAGACCTATAATCTCAAAAACGGAAATCCCAAGAATCTATCAAATACTTAGAACCAGAAAAAGAACGAACAATTCATCAAACGGCCATAAGAGTTGGAATAAAAGATACCGTGAATACGCCGAAAAATTAAAGAGCGGAAACATATTCGAGGTAGCCCAGGTATTAAAAGACATATACCTTCTCCAAAATGAAAAAGAACTTTCTTTCGGAGAAAGAAGAATAATGAATGCCGCACGCACACTGCTTATTAAAGAAATCTCGATCGCAAAGAACTTGGAAGAAGAGTCAATTGCTGGAGAAGTTGAAAAACTCCTCGTCGAATAAGTAGAATTCTTGTAGTTACTTTTCTTGACCCCTTGAATCATGCTAAAAGATATCATTGACGTACAAGCTGCCTTAAGGCTCAAGGGCTTTTGTTTCCGTATTTCTTCCCGCGTAAAAGGTATAAAAGCGGGAATTCATAAAAGTCAGCATAAAGGGATAAGTCCGGATTTTCTTGAATATAAAGAGTATTCCTATGGTGATGAACTTAAACATATTGACTGGCGACTATACGGTAGACACGACCGTCTTTATGTTAAAAAGTTTGAAGACGAAGTGAATCTAAGCTGGTGTATACTCATCGATAGAAGTGGTTCAATGGGTTATGCATCTAATGGGAATAATAAACTCGACTATGCAATAAGGCTTTCTGCAACACTAGCCTATTTGCTTTTAAAACAGGGAGATGCTGTAGGAATAGGAGATTTTTCTGATAACGATTTAAATATGATTACACCGAAGACAGGCATTGCAAATCTTACCCCTATAGTAGAAAAACTTAATTCATTTAATGCGTATGGCAATACCGAACTGAAAGAGGCTATACTAAGAGCTATAGAGAAGACTAAGACGGATTCCGCATTTGTAATAGTCTCAGATTTTCTTATGGATTTAGATAAAATAGAGGAATCTATAAAACTTCTTCGAGCTTCCAGTAGGGAAGTTATTGCTTTTCAAGTGCTGGATACAAACGAGGTTGAATTTAACTTCGATGGATCGATAGAGTTTATAGATATGGAAGGAGAGAAGAAGATACTCGTCGATTCTGGAGATATAAGAGACGCCTATAGAAAAAGGATGAAAGAGTTTATTGAAAGATTAAAATTTATATGCCTTCAACACAAATCACGATATGTGTTTTCACCAACTATCCTTCCAATCGAAGATGTACTTATTCAAATTGTTGAGAAATGATGCACGATACAGGATACACGATGCAGGATAGATGGAACTTTCATCTATAATGAACCGTGCATCATGTATCATTTTATTAGCGGCTAAATAGTTACAATATGGAAAAGAAGTGAATATCTCTTTCTTAAACCCATTTTTCTTAATCGGCCTGGTAACGGTTTCCCTTCCCATCGTCGTACATCTAATATCTAGGAAAAGTGGTATAAAAAAGAGTTTTTCTGCAGTGAGTTTTCTTTTTTCTTCACAGGTAGAAACACTAAGAAGATCAAGAATAAAGGACCTTATTTTACTCATTATTAGATCCTTAATCCTAGTTAGTCTGGTTCTCGTGTTTTCGAAACCTAATGTTTTTTCTTTATCGTACGTAGATGTTAATGATGTTAAAACCGTTGCGATTGTGATTGACAACTCGTTTAGCATGGGCTGTGGAAACAATTTTAAAATTGCCAAGAATAAAGCAAAATCGTTAATAGAATCCCTTGCTGATGGGACTTTCGGAGCTGTTATTCCACTCGTTCCAACTGATATTACAGAACATGTTGTTACAAAGGATAAAAGGAAAATGTTTGAGGTTTTAGAAAACATAAAACTATCCTTCTCTTTTACAGATAATGAAAGGAGACTCGAAGATATTTTCAGTTTCATTGTGAAAGCACCCAATAATAAAAAAGAGGTATTTTTATTTTCCGATTTTCAGCGAAACGGATGGATTAACGAAAAATTCAAAAGAGAATGGCTAATACCTATTGACGTCACATCAGGTTCTCAAATGCAAAACCGTGCTATATCTGATTTAGATATTAAAGATGAGGGCGATGCAACTAAGGTTTCAGTAAAAGTATCAAACTATTCAAATAGCCCGGTAGACGATCTATTAGCTACTTTATTTCTTGATAACAAAGAGACAAAGGGCTTTTTCAGGATTGAACCCAGGAGCGAGCAAATAAAAGAGTTTATAGTTCCCAAAGGTACTCTTAATTCGGATGAAACAACAGGAAAAGTTGAAATCTCTCACGATAATCTAAAAGTAGACGATTTTAGGTACTTTGTTCATTCTCAGTCAAAAGAACCGCGGATCCTGCTTGTAGATGGTGACCCGAGGGAGGATACAAGACTAAGTGAGACCTATTATCTTGCCAGAGCTATCGAAACTATCTCTGAGATATTCCCTCTAAAGCTATCAATAATAGACAACGATTCATTTCTTTCTGAAAAGTTAAAGCTGAAGGATTATGATCTATTATTCATGTCGAACGTAGGAGATATATCCACAAAAAAAGCACTTGATATAGAAGAATTTTTAAGAGACGGAGGAGTAGCCGTGATATTTCTTGGAGATAGAGTTAGAAACGATTTGTATAATGTAATGCTTAGGAACGTTCTCCCAGCTGAAATAGGAGCAATATCACAAGGTGATTACTTTCTGAATGCTAATGAGTTAAATCAATTTACAGACGGAATGAATGAGAAATTTAGACAAGTAGAAGTAAAAAGGGTATTTGACCTCCACCCGGTAAAAAAAACAAATATTATTTTAAGCACCTCATATAATAAACCTTACTTAACTCAAAGAAAGGTAGAGAAAGGAAATATATTTCTTTTTGCCGCTACATCTGACACTGCTTGGAATAATTTCCCAATTACACCTGTTTTTCTTCCATTTATAAAGAGAACCTTAGACTTGTCTCTTCCAAAACAACATAGTATAAAACAGTTGTTAGTTGGTGAATCCGTGGAAATTGACTTCCCAAATAATATAGATGAAGTGAAAATTAGAACCCCCTCAGGAGAAGAAATCAAAGTATTTAGAGCAAATCCTAGTTTTAGCCACACTCTTATTCCTGGAATCTATACAGTAAAAGAGGGTGATAAGGCATTATATAATTTTTCCGTGAATATAGATCCTAGAGAATCGAACATCGAGAGGATTTCTTTAGAATCCATCTCTCCTCGATCAGGTTCTGAAAGAGGCTTAGCAAAAGTCTTTAAAGAGATATGGATTTACTTTCTATGGGGAGCCGTTGCCCTATTTATTTCGGAGTCAATTATACGATTTTTATATTCCAATTAGACCCAAATCAATCTACCAAAGACACCCCATCCGAACCCTTGGGAATAGGTTTTCCAAGAACGTGAAGTATCGTAGGATACAAGTCAACCGTTCTAACAAATTCCTTCTTTGTCTTTATGCTAATACCAAGTGGGACAAGTATCTGTTCTCTAAACAAAGCTCCATGGGATGAGCAGTGTTCAGGGTTTTCATGATTTGCTCTGAGATCAAAACCTTGCTTTGCACTAACTACTAAATCTCCAGAGCGTGGAGATTCGAGGAGCTGGATAATCTGTAGAAGCGCATCTGGATATTTTGTATTGATGCTGTGTTTAAGAGCATCTTCTCCATTCAATCTATCAGGTATACCATTATAACCAAAAGGATCACCATCAAACCGCTCATATCGAATAAAGTCATCTTTATCTAGCCAAGTTGAAGCCTCTCCTCTTTCACTTTTAATCCTAACCCTACCGTTTTCATCAAGACCCGCTACTATATCAACCTCCTGTCTTTCGAGAAGATTATCAACAAGCTGGGTGAGCTCCTCAAAGGTGCTTTTTTTCTCCCAACCTTGGGAGCTTTTCACATATAAGTGGGTCATAGCATTACCTGAAATCATGTTAGCAGCATCGGCACTCCTATAATATTTAAATATTTTAGGATAATGAAAGGTCTTGAAACCGAGACGGTTCATGAATGACACTGAGTCAAAATGCGAATGAGTAGCTGTAAGCCCATGGTCGCTTGTGATTATGAGAAGGGTTTCATCCAGTCTTCCCATGTCTTTTAAAGCCTTAGCTAAAATTCCTACGCTTTCGTCTATTCTAAAGTATGATTCGATAACCTTGTGGTGAAATGGATGGTTTAAATGTGAATAGGTATCAATACCCAAAAAAGCAATATAGGCAAATTGAGGATAATCCTTTAGAGAATCAAGAAGAATCCCTCTCGAGGCT
>JAHFBK010000159.1 GCA_023250035.1 Candidatus Dadabacteria bacterium | reverse complement strand
GCCTTTGCTTCAAACCGTTACCTTTTTAATCCGTGCACAGGAAATGAATGTGCGATCTATGCCGAGAGATCCTCTTTAAAATCTCATGTTGTATTAATGTGCGTTTTTATAATACTAGCCGCCTTAGGTTCTTTAATATACGGACTTTCGCTAGGGGGTTTTTTACCAGACCTAACAAGCGTAGAAGGAGCAGTCAAAGTCACACTGGCATCAGGGATTAGCTCGATTTTTGTCATGCCAATTCTCGGTCTTGTTGCTAGAGGTTCGCCCGAGAGGTTTATTTCGCTTATTTACAGATGCTTTTTATCTATGACAGTGGCAGTCGGTCTTCTTCTAATTCTTTCTTTCCTAAATGGTTTATTTATCCTAACCGATTTACCAGCCAATTTAGGAAAGACGGTAAATATTGTCTCCTTAGTTGGAATCAACTTAATTATGCTCTACACCTTTATGAGACTCGCAGGGCAAGTTGGAGTTTCCAAACTAGCCTCTCTTTCTTGGTTCATTCTTTTAGACTTGATCGGAGTTTTTCTCTTCCGTATTCTAAGGGTTTTCTAAAAAAACTGCTATCCGAGATATTTAGTCTAATCCTCGTCGACCTCTTCTCCATTCACTTCAGCTATCACTTCAATTCCCTCAACCTCAGAACCCTGGGCATTGGCTTTTTTCGAGAAGCTGAAGAAGTCCTTAATTAGAGCTAACATAGATGACTTTTCTTTTATCAGAGCCGTCACAGTCATAACATCTGCTACGTATCCATTTATGGTGCTAGTTCCTCCACCACCACCTCCTCCTCCACAGCTTAAGAGGCTTAGTGAGGTAGTCAATGTTAACACCAGAATTAGCGATATATATCTTGACGATTTTTTCATGACCAATCCTCCTCTTGCCTTAAACCGTAAGACTTTAGGAAAGGAAAAAACCAGAACGATGCTCTATACTAGACTTTACTATTGTGCACCGCTTTCTTGTAGCTTCTTAATCCTGTTCTTTGCTTCTGCAACTATATTTTCATATCTTGATTTATTCGCTGATGCCAGGTCAACAAACCTTTGATATTCCTCCAGGGCTTCTTTTGTCTCCCCTTTGCTCTCATAAGCAAGTGCGAGGGATAGGTAAGCCTCAGGGAAATCAGGGTTAATTTCAATTGACTTCTCAAATTCACTTATGGCTTCATCAAACTTACCCTGGCTTCCTAGAACAACTCCAAGATTATAGTGGGCAAGCAGATAATTAGGGGTTATCTCGATTGCCTTCCTGTATTCTGCTTGTGCTTCGTCAAACTTTTTTTGGGCAGCTAGAGTGAGTCCAAGGTTGGTGTGAGCTTGTACTAAATCCGGGTTAATCTCAATCGCGCGTCTTAGATGCTCAGTGGCTTCTTCATACCTGCCTTTGGTGTAGTAGATATATCCCAAGTCGTTATGGGCTACATTTAAATTCGGATTTAGCTCAAGGGCTCTTATGATGTATTTGCTATCTGTATCTGCACCTGTTACGGTCCAGAGAATATAGTAAGCCTCTGAATCGCTTGGGTTAAGTTTTATTGCCTTTTCTGCCTCCTTTTTAGCATCCTTAAACCTACCTAAAGCCCGATAGCTAGAAGCCAGAGCACGATGAGAGTCACCTTGGTCTGGAGCGAGTTCCACTGCTTTTTGGCTGTACTCAAGGGACTTATCGTAGAGGGTCTTATCTTTTTTATTTCCGTTTTGCTCATTCCATAAACCCCAGAATGAATAAGCCTCTCCGAGTCCGGCATAGGCAAGGGCGTATTTTTTATTTAAATCTATGGCCTCTTCATATTCACCTATCGCTTCCTCTAATCCCTTGGGCGTAAAAAGTATGTATGCCTGCCTTCCTTTTGTGTAGTTTTCTTGTGCCTTTTGTAGCCTCTTTTTTTCTGAGGAACATCCAAAAGCGAGAAGAAAAACTAAAGAAACCAAAATAAGGCTCAGAAAATTTACATGTGCAATCAGACCTTCTCTTATATTATTTGCAGGTTGCTTATATTTGCTTAGCATTATCAGCCCCCCCAAAATGAAAATTTAAGGTTTCATATATGACAAAGGTTATTTATGTTTCCCTTTATGTTCCGCTTTATATTTCACTTTATTATGTTTAACTTTAATTGACTCTTTGAATTTAGAAGAACCTCCGTGGGTTTGAATATGTACATTCCTGTGGACATTTATATGTTGTGGACCAGAGTGGATAATTACAGGGGCAGGCCCTACTATTACTGCTGATGGAAAGACAAAAACGGAGGGAGCCACAATCACCGGAGCAGGAGCAATAAACACCGGAGCGGGAACTCCTATACTAAAGCTTAAGAATACATTTGGACTTACCGATACCAGTGATACAGAAGCAAAAGTAGGATAGGCGTAGTATATAACAGGAGAAGGGGCAATAAAGACCGGAGCCGGGATACCTACACCGATACCGAAATTAAAAAATACATTTGCGTCCGCTTTTGCTTTTGATACTGTCGGAAGTAGAAAAGCTACCATGAGAACAAGAGTTGTTATTAGTTTCTTCATCTTTTTCCTTTCCTCAATTTTTTAACTCGTTGATTCAAAAACAAAATTAAAACTTATACCACCCTTAGTTAAGACTAAAGCTATTAGAGATTTTAACGTCTTACGCATACATTAATCATCATCGTCGCCTTCATACTCGTAAGGCTTATATTTATACTTCACTTTATGCTTAATCACCTGTCCATAAGGAGTAATAATTACAGGAGCAGGTTGAACAATAACAGGATAATATGGAGCCACAACAATAGGAGGAGCAATAAAAACTGGAGTAGGAGCTATAAAAACAGGAGCTGGAATACCTATGCCAAAACTTAGAAAAACATTTGTCCTAGCCATTGGTGTTGTTGGAAGTAGAAATACAACTATAAGAATTACTACTATAAAGAATTTTTTCATTTGCCTTTCCTCCTACATTTAGCCTTATTATCTAAGAACCAGTCATATGCAATAAGGTTTCATACCCAAGAGTTATAATAGGCAAGATCCATACCAGCGGTTTAACATTTTCAATATTAAATGCTTACAGGAAGTTAGAAATGCAATGAACTTGATGACAATAAAGATGCTCAATACTGTGTATTATTACACTGTGTGGACTGTGCAAAACTACACAGAACTATTATTAGGGCAGTAAGGCAGCCAGATACTAATCATTTAGATAGGAGAAAATATTATAGCAATTGCATTCTTATCCGTATAAACTTCAAATCACTGCTGCATAGGACTTTTTATGGAGGTATGTAATATGAAAACGGCCTCTTCTTTTATTTCCTTTTTGATACTAGTTTCTGTATTGTTACTTGGAATTACTATGAAAACGAAATCTGAGTCTATTCC
Source organism: Candidatus Dadabacteria bacterium (assembly GCA_023250035.1). Taxonomy (GTDB): domain Bacteria; phylum Desulfobacterota_D; class UBA1144; order Nemesobacterales; family CSP1-2; genus CSP1-2. The sequence continues at coordinate 1,401 of JAHFBK010000159.1, read as the reverse complement.
AGATGGCAAAATGGTTAGCTACAAGTCTGATGGAGAAACAATTTCAGGATTTCTTATTACACCTGAGGGTAAGGGACCCTTTCCTGCAATTATAGTGATTCAGGAATGGTGGGGACTTAATGATCAGATAAAAAACAAAGCAAAAGAGCTAGCAAAAGAGGGATATGTTACACTCGCAGTTGATTTATACAGAGGGAAGGAAACAACAGATCCTGACGAAGCGCATGAGCTTTTAAGAGGGCTCCCAGAGGATAGAGCAATAAGAGACCTGCTTTCAGCCGTTTCTTATCTAAAAACATTACCCAATGTAAAGAAAGATAAGATTGGCTCAATTGGCTGGTGTATGGGAGGAGGATATTCGTTGTCACTGGCAATAAGTAGTCCGGACATTATGGCGTGTGTGATTTATTATGGAAGACTTGTAACAGATAAAAACCAACTTGAAAAAATCAAAGCCTCAGTTATCGGCTTCTTCGGTGAAGAAGATAGGGGAATACCTCCAATCAGCGTAAAAAAATTTGAAGAAGATATGAAATCACTTGGAAAAGACGTAAGTGTCTACAATTATCCGGGAGCAGGACACGCCTTTGCCAATGAAGAGAGACCCTCTTATAATGCTAGCGCTGCAAAGGATTCATGGGAGAAAACCCTTAGCTTTTTCAATCAGAAATTGGAATCGAAATAAATTCCCACAATTATAATAAGCCACAGAGAATCTTTGAAATAAAAAACTCTCTCTACGTCCTCAGTGAACTCTGTGGCTAAAGATCACAACTTACGAGTCACCAAAATTTTGTCCGAAACTGGTTAGCATGGTAGTATATCAAGCCGATGTTGCAGGTGCTAACAGGTACAGCAAAGGGAAGAAAGCTCAAAGTCCCAAAAGGGAGTGCAGTTCGCCCAACCACAAGCAGGGTTAAGAAGACGATTTTTGACACGCTGGGTGATATAACAGGGTTTAAGGTGCTTGATATTTTTGCAGGTTCTGGGGGACTTGGCATCGAGGCATTGAGTCAGGGAGCAGCTCATGTCACATTTATCGAAAAAAATCCACTGGTTTACAGGGTACTTAGAGAAAATATATCGCTCTGCGGGTTTCTTGATAGAGCGACTTTAATCTGTGCCCATTATGAAGGAGCGCTCAAAAGGCTTAAGAAAATGGGGGAAAAATTTGATCTCATATTTATTGATCCGCCTTACATTTTATACAAGAGAAAACAGGTTGTTGATTTTATAAAGCAATTGTATGAGCTTCTCGAAGAGGATGGGACAATAGTAATTGAGCATAATTATCGGATAGAAAACTCAATAAAGGGCTTCAAAAGAATTACAAAACCCTTCGGAGAAACCAATCTAAGCCTCTTTAGAAGAGGTGATGAATGAAGAAAGTTGCGATTTATC
>JAHFBK010000158.1 GCA_023250035.1 Candidatus Dadabacteria bacterium | reverse complement strand
ATAGATCAGGGAAAAGAGTAATGAGAATAAAGACGATACACACTAAAACGATTCCAACTAGTAGTGTATTACGCATTTTCGGCCCCTCCATTATTTTTAAATTGGTGTAAAGTTTATATATATACTTTTTGTTAGTAAGGTTCAATAATGTGTATTCAATTTCTCGTTATTGGATTGCTTCGTCGCTGTTTTTTATTTCCATTTCTCGTTCTTTTCATTTCCCTTTGAACCACACTGCGGTTTAAAAAATGCTGCGCTCGAAATAATTCGCCTCGCAATGACATTCCGAGGTGTCATTGCGAGCGTTAGCGAAGCAATCTCGTTTTTAGATTGCTTCGTCCCCTTCCCGGAGTTTACCCTGAGGGATCGAAGGGCTCAGGGTTCCTCGCAATGACAGTTGCGGCGTTTAATATTAAGACCATACCCTGCAGTTGCTGCAGGGTTATCGATTAGTACATTAAAAAAGATAACAAAATTGACAAGCTAATTCACCTTGGTTTATTCTTCAGTATCAGATAAGGCTTAAAATTCAGGAAAGAGGTTACAATATTAATGATAGAGGTCTCTTTGATCGAAGATAATTCTCATTACCAAAAGGAACAGCTTGATTTAATGAGAGGGGAGTTTTTACGAAACTTTATGTTATTTCAAAACAAAGAGCTAGAAAAAAGATTTAGGCCCGCATATCCTGAGATGCGCATCTATATAAACCTTCTTCAAGGATTGCTCCCCGAGATTCTATTTAGGGCGCTCGGGGAAGACCTTACAGACTCTATAAGTGGGAGTTTTTTAAATGCGTTTCTTAAACCTAGTTCAGCCGAACCCCCATCTCTTGTGTTTCAGTTTGTAGGGACTGATAGATCATTTGAGTTTAAAATCACATCGAGAGATGGAAAGACCGTGGAAGATGCGTCAGAAATGGTTATAGAAAAATTACTGAGTGTTATAAGCGCCGAGGAAATTCCTCCTGAATCAATACTGAATCAGACTTACCAGTTTGAGAATGGCGACTGGTTGGAGCTAAAATAGTCTATCTTTTGAGCTAACCAAAAGGCTAATTATATGGATAAAATATATAACCTCAAAAAGGATGTGAAATGAGATGATGGTAAAAGAAGATGACACCCTTGAATCGGCATGCTTAATACTAAGAAAGAAAAAATTCAATGCTCTTCCTGTTGTTTCAAATGCAGGGGAGCTTGTAGGCATATTAACCGTGCATGATGTACTTGATGCTTTTATTGATTACTTGAAATTGGAATACAAATAACCTAACAGTTAATAATTGGATTAGTCTCTCCAATTAGTTATTAGCTGTTAGTGTTAGGCTATATTAATATAAATCTTCACGCATTGAACAATAAACAACTAATTCCTAATTCCCAATTCCTAATACCAAATTCCTAATCCCTGTGATAGAATCCAAGTAACATGGAAACGAGAGCGATAAGAGGTTTTAACGATATACTGCCTGATCAAGTTAAGAGATGGCAGCATATTGAGGAAAGGGCGAGAACTATATTTGAAATTCACGGTTACTCGGAAATTAGGACACCAGTCGTTGAGTTTACTGATATTTTTGCAAGAAGCATTGGCACGACAACAGATATAGTTGAAAAGGAGATGTATACGTTTACAGACAGAGACGGCTCATCAATCACCCTTAGGCCTGAAGGTACAGCAGGAGTTGTAAGATCATTCATAGAACACAATATGTACGCCAAGTCTCCCATCTCAAAGCTCTATTACATGGGTATGATGTTCAGGCACGAAAGACCACAGAAGGGACGATATAGGGGTTTTTATCAAATCGGGGCAGAGCTTTTTGGTCCAAAGGAACCTCTTGCAGATGCAGAAATAATAATAATGCTTTGGAGGTATTTCGAGGCAATTGGAATAAGCCCTTTTCTAAGACCCGAGATAAGCTCTCTTGGGGACGAAAACTGCCGCCCCCTTTTCAAGCGAGAGCTCGTAAAATTTTTCAAACCAAAAAGAAACGAACTCTGCGAGGATTGTCAGAAAAGGCTTGAACAGAACCCATTAAGAATCTTTGACTGTAAGAAAGAACGATGTAAGGAGATTGCTGAAAAGGCCCCCTCTATCTTGGACAACTTATGCGATGAATGTAAAGAGCATTTTGACTTAGTTAAAGAATCCTTAGAAAAGATAGGCACTCCATTTGTTCTCAATCCTCGAATTGTAAGAGGGCTAGATTACTATACAAGAACGGTTTTTGAGGTGACAACCGAAGAGCTTGGGGCTCAGAATGCCGTGGGAGCGGGTGGGAGATACGACGCGCTTGTTGAAGAACTAGGTGGTCCACCTACACCTGCCGTTGGCTTTGCTCTCGGCATGGAAAGAATGTTACTACTCCATGAGAAGATGTTTCCTGATGGATTTAAGAAGGAGGCGGATGCCTTTATAGCACACATAGGAAGTGAAGCACGGAATAGGGCTTTTCTTCTTGCTTATGAGCTTAGGAAAAACGGTGCATTTATTGATTTAGACTATGAAGATAAAAGCCTCAAAAGCCAGCTTAAGCGCGCGGATAAATTAGGCGTCAAGTATACGATAATCATTGGAGAAGAAGAACTAAGACGAGGTGTACTCAAGGTAAGGGATATGAGAAAAAGCCTTGAGGAGGAAATGAGCTTAGAGGATGTAAAAAAGCTTGCAATTAAGTTAAAGATTTAACTATCCCTACATTTTCATCAGTAATTATTTTGGTTTGATTGTTCATTATTACAATATGGATTTGGGCAATTCTACCATCATCAAATTTTACTATATAAGCCTTTCCTACCATCTTTGGTATACCTTCAATAATTGTCCCCTTCAACCCCGGTTCAAATACCTCATCACCTAACTTGATTCTCAGTTTTACTTCAAATCTTGCGCCTGGTAAATACACTATATTTATCACTCCTCAAATCTTTTTTCTAATGCCTCTTTCAACTCCTCAAGGCATTTTGCACACTTACCCAAAGCGCTCTTCGCTTCCTCTTTTGTAAATGTTTTAAAGTCCCCGTAATCTCCCTTTGAGCGAACAACAAACATCTCCTGAAAGAATCGTCCTGCTTCCTTAGACACTATTCCGGTACGAACAAAATGCCTGTTAAAAAGACTCATCACACCTGAATGTTTGCTCGAACTGTAGCCTTCCAGGATAAGGAGTGCATTTATAGCGTAGAACATCGCATAGTAGATACGGTTTATCGCACCCACATATTTCTTGCCATCAAAAAGTAATTTTGCTTCTTCTAAAGTTTCAAAGGATCTCTCCATCCGGTAACGGGCAAGGGCTTCTCTATCTTCTTTCATAGGGAGACACCCTCTTCCATAACATTCTTATAGAAAGGGGTAATTTGAAAAAGTGGGGAGTTAACTTCCTCTTCGCCGTAAACTAGGGGTGTAATAACTACGTCATGTTTAAGGCTCACCTCATAGGCTTCGTCGAGTATAGAATTCTCCACCTCTTTTGAGTATGATTTTACGACGATAAATAGGTCAATATCAGATTCCTCTGTACCCTTTCCCCTAGCCTGTGAGCCAAAGAGTCTTACTATTGTAAGGTGTGAGGATAGACGTTCACGAATCCTTGAAAGAAACTCTTGCAGGGCTGCTCTTTTGCTACTTTCGAGATCAATGTCTTCGATCAAAACTTAACACCTCTACTAATACTAAGCTATCATAACATATATATTTTCTTTTTTAGATAATTTATCTCTAGTTTATTTTGTATACGTCAAGAAATATTTTTTCAATCAGATTACTCGTCTTACATAAAGGCAACTGATGAATAAACACTTTTCTCTACCCCATAATACGATTCATAGAAGTGTTGATATACAAGATCACACTTCTCCTTGTAGATTTCGGGAGTGTAACTCCTCGGAAGCTTTTCATCTAGAATGTTCTGGATAGTAAGAAGAACGTCTGCGCGTGTCTGCTGTCTTTTTCTCCAATCTAAAACCAGTTTTTCTTTCTTTAACACCTCTAGTAAGTTCTTAGCAACGCTTTTAAGCTGTTTCTTTTCCTTTCCTGTCAAATCTGGTTTATAAAGCAAATCAAAGATTGCTAATTCTTCTTCAGATAGATTCTCACTAACCCCTCTTTTTTCCTCCTCATTTAATTCCTTAGCAAAGATAAGTAATTTATCAAAGAATATCTCCGTATTAATTGCCCCAGCATTATACTCATCAATCATCATCTGAAATTTTTCCATAAGGTTCATCCTTGACCTGTTGAGCCTCACCATTTTCGTTATTTTGCTTCTTATTGCACCTTTTAACCTTTCAGCCTCAATATGTTTTTTCCCTGCTACAAAACTCCTTTTTAATGCTTCGAAATCTATCTGGCTTAAATCTATTTGATGGGAGTCATATATGGCATAACCCTCTGCCATTATGGATTCATCGAGTAGCTTCTCAACCTTACCCATAATTCCTGATACATCTACCTCTGGTGAGAGTGACCTAATCTTATCAGCAATAACAAAGAATAATGTGCACATCTCGCTAAATCTCCCTGCTTCTGGGTCAGGAAGAATCGCCTTGTATAATTGTTTTATATTTGAGGACATTGAGAGATACCTTCTTTTAGATTCCTCATCCACTAAAATAGAATCTACGGCATAATCCAAGAGTTTAACCCTTTTAAACTTCTCCGCCTTTATAATTCTATGTATATCTATCCCTTTCTCTTTGCAAAAGGATTCTGTTTCAGAAATAGCAGTTTCAAGCTCTTTGATAAGCTCGCTTTTCGGCTTGACTGGTGTATCTCCTTCCTTTATCCCACCGCCACTTCCAGAACCATATATAGCCAATGCCTTTTGAAGATCTCTAA
>JAHFBK010000053.1 GCA_023250035.1 Candidatus Dadabacteria bacterium | reverse complement strand
TGCCAAGCGTGTTTTTTGATCTGACTAAGCCTCCGTAGAATAGGAATAGACCTGGGATGGTCATCATCAATACCAAAGCAGAGGATGTGAGCATCCAGGCAGTATCACCTGTGTCAACCGTGGGTGGAGCGGCTTCTTGAGCAAGAACCCCAGCCGTACTCAGGAACACTAAGACAAGAGCAGGAAGCAAGCCGAGCATCAGGTTTTTTAACTTGCTTGTGCTGAAAATTAACTTCTTCATTTTGACCTCCATATAAAGCTTGAAATGAGAATTTGCAAAAGATGTGCCAGAGAAAATCAAAATGGGATAATAATGGGAATATCTCTCTATTGTTGTTGTATATGACTCTTTGTAAGAATGATTTTGGTTAACTCTATGGATTAATAACTAGCAGGATAACGATGGAATTGCCTATCATTTAAGCACACAAGACGGATTTTAAGGCATTGTCTACAGATCCGATTGAGAGGTATATATACCGAATACTATTGAGCTAGGAAAAGCTAATATCTGTGAAACATGAATATATGTAGACAATTTCAGCGTGGTTAACTTACTCTAAGATGCGAAATAGACGACAATTTGTTGTTTTAACTTTATTTGGATAGTAGCCCTATAATTAAAAGTATTCGTGATTAAACTATATTTAACTTCTCTTTAAGAGCTATCCTTGCTGCAGAAAGCCTTGCAATCGGCACCCTATAAGGAGAGCAACTTACATAATTCATTCCTACATTATGGCAAAATTCAATTGAGTCTGGATCACCGCCGTGTTCTCCACATATTCCGACCTTGAGGTTAGGCCTCTTTTTTCTTCCCTTTTCAATTGCAATCTTCATAAACTCACCAACGCCCTTTATATCAAGCGTTGAAAATGGGTCCTTCTCCAAGATCTCAACCTGTTTACCGTTAAGTGTTACCTTGCTCTCCATATAAGCCCTAATAAATTTTCCAGCATCATCACGTGAAAACGCAAATGTTGTCTGGGTGAGGTCATTGGTTCCGAAGGAGAAAAATTCCGCTTCACCCGCTATTTCATCGGCGGTGACAGTCGCTCTAGGAACCTCAATCATTGTGCCAACGTAATACTTTATCCTTTTTCTATACCCTTTCATAATCTCTTCGGCTACTTCGACGATTATATCTTTCTGTGCCTTAATCTCGGTAAGCATCCCAACAAGAGGAACCATGATCTCCGGAATTACCTTTACCCCTTCATCAGCTACCTCACAAGCAGCCTCGATTATAGCTTGTGCCTGCATACGACTGATTTCAGGCATAAGAATACCTAGTCTGCATCCACGAAGCCCAAGCATTGGATTAAATTCGTGAAGTTCTTCAACCCTAGCAAGAAGTTTTCGTTTTACGTCTAGGATATTTGGGTCCCCTCCCTGGAGTTCGAGTTCTCTAATCTCTACCATGAGTTCTTCACGTCTAGGAAGAAATTCATGAAGCGGAGGGTCTAGAAGCCTTATTGTTACGGGGTATCCATTCATCTCACGGAAAAGACCCTTAAAATCCTCCTTTTGCATTGGAAGAAGCTTGTCGAGAAACTCTTCCCTTTCTATTCTAGTCTTAGCTAGAATCATTCCCTGCATGAGCGGGATTCTGTCTTCGGCAAAAAACATATGTTCTGTACGGCAAAGCCCAATCCCTTCTGCTCCAAACTTTACGGCTACCTTTGCATCCCTTGGAATATCCGCATTCGTTCTAATACCGAGTCTTCTTACTTTATCAGCCCAACTAAGAATGGTAAAGAATATTAAATACTTCTGAGACTCCACTGGCTTTAATCTTCCCTCTATAACTTGAATAACTTCAGAAGGAAATACAGGCATGTCTCCTAAATACACCCTTCCTTCAAATCCATCTATTGAAATATAGTCACCCTCTCTTACCACTACATCTCCAACGTGAAAACTTCTCTTTTCTTCATCCACGACTATTTCTTCCGCTCCTACTACACATACCTTACCCATCTGTCTTCCTATAACCGCTGCATGGCTTGTACGCCCGCCTCTCGCTGTTAGCACCCCTAATGAAGCAGCCATACCATGAATATCGTCAGGGCTTGTTTCTTTTCTAACCAGAATTACTCGATCGCCTTTCCTGCTCATCTCAACTGCCTTTTCAGCATCCAGTGCAACCTGTCCTGCCGCAGCTCCGGGTGAGGCAGCAAGCCCTTTGGCAATTTGTTTAAAATTCTTTTTCTCATCAGAGTTAAATATAGGAAAAAGAAACTGTTCGAGATGTACCGGTTCTACACGGAGCAAGGCTTCTTCCTTTGTGATTAGTTTCTCTCTGACCATATCGTAGGCGACTTTTCCAGATGCAATGCCGGTTCTTTTCCCAGACCTCGTCTGCAACAAATAGAGTTTTCCTTCTTCAATGGTAAACTCAAAATCCTGCATGTCTCTAAAGTGTTTTTCCAGTGTTTTAGCGGTCTGAATTAGTTCCTTATACACATGTGGTGTTTCACGTTCTAGTTCCTCTATACGCTTAGGTGTTCTAATACCAGCTACCACATCTTCACCCTGTGCGTTCATAAGGTATTCAGCATAAAGAGTCTTTTCTCCTGTTGCAGGGTCTCTAGTAAATCCTACGCCTGTACCAGATGTTTCGCTTTTATTTCCAAAAACCATGGTCTGTATATTTACCGCCGTGCCTATGTCATCAGGAATTCCATACTGCTTTCTATAGAAGATTGCCCTTGGATTATTCCAAGAGAGAAAAACCGCATTTGTCGCCATATCGAGCTGACTTCTGGGGTTCTGAGGGAAATCTTCTTTTGTTGTTTCTTTGACTAGTTTTTTATATTCTGTAACAACCTCTTTAAGGGTTACATCTTTTAGCTCAACATCCTGTTTAACTCGATACTTGCGCTTTGTCCTTTCGAGGATTTTTTCAAATTCCTCTTTGTCGACTTTTAAAACTATATCACCAAACATCTGAATAAACCTTCTGTAAGCATCCCATGCGAATCTTGGGTTTCCGGTTTTTTCTGAAAGCCCTATAATGCTTTTATCGTTAAGACCTAAATTTAAAACTGTGTCCATCATTCCAGGCATGGAAAATTTAGATCCAGAACGTACCGAGACCAGCAGCGGATCTTCTGAATCACCGAATTTCTTACCTGTTATTTTCTCAAGCCTTACAAGATTTTCATCAATTGATTTAATAATATAGTCTGGAATCTGCTTTTTATTTTCATAGTATATTCGACAAACCTCTGTTGAGACCGTAAAACCTGGGGGAACTGGGATGCCAATTCTTGTCATCTCAGCAAGCCCAGCACCTTTTCCACCAAGAAGGTCCTTCATTTTCCCATGTCCGTCTGCTTTCCCGCCGCCAAAAAAGTAAACGTACTTTTTCCCCTTATCCTTTTTGCTAATGGGCTTTTTGGGATTCTTAGGTCTAATCTTAGCCATACTGCAAGTTCCCCCTTTAAGTGCTTATTTTCGAGAAGTCAGCTACCTTAAAAAACAGGCCTCTAATTTCCCAGAGTGTTGAGAGACGGTTAAGGCGAAGGTTTTCATCCTCAGCCATAACGAGGACATCGTTGAAGTATTTATCTACAGGTTCTTTTAAACTCTTCATATGCATAAGCGCCTTTATATAATCCCTCTCCGATATACTAATTTCAATACCTTGCTTTACCTCTGAGTAGGCTTGATAAAGCAACTTTTCAGTAGGTTCAACTAAAAGCTCATGATCAACCTCGCCCCTTGGTTGTCCCTTTACTATATTTACTACACGCTTGAATGCAATCGCAAGTGAATCAAAATCTGGAGCTTTTCGGAACTCCGACAAGGCCTCGATTTTTCTTCTAGTTTCAATTATATCATCACATTCGGCAGAAATCACAGCCTCTACTATGTCTTGAGGAAATCCCTCGGAAATCATAATGTTCCTGAATCTTTCGATTATAAAGTCTACTATCCCAGTTAAGATGGTATCTAATTTAGTAGCGAATTGTATATGAGATTGATTCTTTATTCGGTTTAAGCTGTAATTGAAAATTTCTCTAAAGCCCAAATGGAAATTTTTATCTAGAATTATGTTTATAATACCTATAGCCTGTCTTCTAAGGGCATATGGGTCTGATGTTCCGGTTGGAACGAGCCCTGATATAAAACAGGCTGAAATGGTGTCAACTTTATCAGCGATACTAAGCATAGCTCCAAAATCAGTTTTCGGTAGCCTTCCCTCACGTGATGTGGGCATATATTGCTCTTCTATCGCTAGTGCAACTTCCTCCTTCTCTAGAGAAATCAATGCATAGTACTTGCCAATTGTTCCCTGTAGTTCGGGGAACTCAAACACCATTTGGGTTGCAAGGTCTGCTTTTGAGAGCATTGCTGCTCGTATAAGATCCTGAATTGATTTGTTGTCAAAGCCTAATTTTGTTCCGATAAATTCCGCTAAAACTTTAATTCTTTCAGTTTTATCATAATATGTACCAAGATCGGAAAGGAAAACCATACCTTTTAATTTTTCTACTTTATCCAAAAGTGGTGTCTTTGTATCCTCTTCGAAGAAGAATCTTCCATCTGTAAATCTTGCCTTAATTACCTTTTCATTTCCCCGAATGACTAAGTCAGGATTTTTCACTGGGGTTCCGGAAACAAAAATAAAATGGGGAAGTAGCATTCGGTCACCGGTCACCGGTCTTTGGTCTTTATAATCCGAAAATACAGGAAAATACTTCTGATTATTTTTCATTACACTTATTAGAACCTCTTTTGGAAGTCGGAGAAACTCTTTGTCAAAGTTACCTTTAAGCACAAATGGATATTCAACTAAATGCGTTACAGTTTCAAGCAATTCTTCGTCTTCCAGTGGGACTCCACCGATTTCTTTTCCTATCTGACCAATGTCCGTTTTTATGATTTCCTTTCTTTTCCCTTGATCTAAAATCACAAACCTTTTTTCAAGCCCGCTTATGTATTCACTCCAGTTTTCTACTCGAAATGGTTTAGGAGATATAAATCTATGCCCCTGAGTCTTTGAACCACTTTTAACCTCCTCCAATCTAAATGGAACTGTTTTCCCGCCGTAAAGAGCAAGTATCCATCTTATTGGTCTTGCAAAAGACGTATCACCATCTCCCCATCTCATAGATTTTCTAGAAGGTATTGAGAGTATCATTTTTGAAAGAAGGTTCTTCAAGAGCCTTTCAGTTCTTTTGCCCTTGATTTTCCTTCTTATCGCTATAAGCTCGCCCTTCTCACGCTCTACAACTACCAAATACTTTACATCTACGCCCTGAGCCTTTGCAAACCCGAGTGCTGCCTTTGTTGGTGTTCCGTTTTCATCAAACGCAATCCGTTTAGGGGGACCAATGATTTCAACTACCTTGTCGCTTTGTTTATCGGAAAGACCTGAAACCCATAGTACAAGTCTTCTGGGGGTTCCGAACGTATTTATATTCTTATAAGTAAGGAGGTTGTCTTCAAATTCCCGCTCTGCTATACTGCCCAAACTCTTGATAGCCTCTCCTAAAAATCCTGCAGGAATTTCCTCTGTACCTATTTCAAGTATTAGTTCTTTTAGCATTTTTATTGCCCTTTTTCGCTTTACTGTTAATTTCCCTTTCTCGCTCTTTTCATTTCCCTTTGAACCACACTGCGGTTCAAAGAATACTGCGCTCGAAAGAATACAGCTAGAAAGACTACTTTTTATTGCCCTTTCTCGCTGTACTGCGCTCGAAAGACTACCAGGGATTATTTTTAAGAAGGGGGAATCCCATTTCCTCTCTTTCTTTTAGGTATGTTTCAGCGCACATCTTTGCAAGTGCTCGAACCTTTCCAATGAAACTTGCACGCTCAGCTACTCCTATCGCACCACGTGCATCGAGAAGATTAAAGGTATGAGAGCATTTTAGACAGTAGTCGTAAGCCGGCAGGGGCAGTTTCTTATCAACCAGTTTCTCACACTCAATTTTAAACTTATCAAATAGGTCTTTGAGCATCTCTGGATTTGATTCTTCAAAGTTATATCTTGAAAATTCAACCTCATCTTGGTGATGAATCTCGCCATAAGTTATGCCTTTTGTCCACTCTAGATCATATACACTTTCAACACCCTGTAGGTACATGGCAATCCTTTCTGTCCCATAGGTAATTTCAGCAGAAACAGGTTGTAAATCAAATCCTCCAGCTTGTTGAAAATAAGTAAACTGGGTGATTTCCATGCCATCAAGCCAGACCTCCCACCCCAATCCCCAAGCCCCAAGTGTGGGAGATTCCCAGTCATCTTCTACAAATCTAATGTCGTGTGAAAGAGGATCTATTCCAAATGAGCGAAGGCTGTCGAGAAATAGTTCTTGTATGTTCTTTGGAGAGGGTTTTATTATCACCTGAAACTGATAGTAGCGCTGAAGTCGATTTGGATTTTCTCCATATCTCCCGTCTGTTGGTCTTCTTGAGGGCTCTACGTATGCTGCGCGCCAAGGTTCTGGTCCTAGGCATCTCAAGAACGTAGCGGGATGAAATGTCCCTGCCCCCTTCTCTAAGTCATAGGGCTGAAATATTATACAGCCCCGCCTTGCCCAAAACCTCTCAAGTGCTAGAATTAAGTCCTGAAAAGTCATATTTATATTATATAAATTAGGGAAAAGTAAAATAATACCATTATTTTTAGGAAATCAAATTGCCTCTGATAGAGTCTGATAGTAACTACTTAAAGGGTGTTTAGGGAATAGTGGTATCAAAATTCGTTTTCTCGAAATGCTTCAAGTCTGTCGCACCCCAGAAATCACCCTATCCCACTTAAAAGCAGGCCCTATATCCCATTTCCTCGTAGGACGATAATTAACGTGCGAGGTTATACCCTTGAAAGATGCAATATCGTTCACTACGTCGTAGCGTTTGGACTCATCAAGAAACTCGCGTGGAATCTTGTATTCGGCGGTGAGGAACCTTAATAGTTTAATAACGCTGTTGTACTGTTCCTCTTCAAGGGTGGCAAAATATTCTTTTCCTCGGTATGCAGGAATTTTAGTATAGAAGCTTGTTTCAGTAATGGAGCAATAAATATCGCTGCTCCTATATTGAGTGACTAAATTAGAGCTGCTTTTTTCTAGATAGCCAATGTTAGAAATCTCGATTCCAATACTGGTTTTACTCATCTCGGTATTACCACCTTGAGCGCCAGGCCCCAAATGATATGACCAGTATTTAGAAGTCCATAGGTTGTAGATACTACCATCGCGAGCAATGACAAATGAAATGGAGACATAGCTTTCCGGTTTGGTTAATGTATCAATATCGCCTTTCAAATAACCGGCAGTGAAATGCAATACAATCCTCTGCTTTGTAAACTCCTCCTTAAAGAAAAAGCTTTCATCTCCGTTTTCCCGAACACACTCAATCATCTCGATTCTCTCAACTAAACCGGGGATAGCCACCTCAAACGGTTTAAGAAGATGTTTCTTGCCGCTAGAATCAATACCAGTACTTCTGAACCTCTTTTCATGATTAGGAATGCTAGTAGCTTTCATGTATTTAATTATAGCTTTTTAAATAGCGCCACCTTTTTTTGCGAGAGAATAAATCAAAATGTCTCTCCGGGTCAAGAGGCATAGATCAAGCGAGTAAAAATATTAAAACGGGTTCGGCTCGGAAATCTTAGCAAGTGCCCTTTCTACGATAAGCTTTCTCTTCTGTGATTTTGGAACTTCGTTTTGAAGTGGAGGAAATAGCCCAAAGTTTATGTTCATAGGCTGAAAATTCTTTACACTCTGGTCAGTGATATACTTTATAAGCGCGCCAATTGCAGTTTCAGGCGGAGGAACAATAGGATTTGCCTCCATCGAAATTCGTGCGGCATTTATTCCTGCAATTATCCCCATTGCGGCAGACTCAACGTACCCTTCAACACCTACAATTTGTCCAGCAAAGAGAATAAGCTCATTACCCTTTAGTTGAAGCGTCGGATGAAGAAGCTTAGGTGAGTTTATGTATGTATTTCTGTGCACGCTCCCATATCGCATAAGCTCTGCATCCTCAAGACCCGGAATCATTCTAAAAACCCTTCTCTGCTCAGGGTATATTAGCTTTGTCTGAAATCCTACCATGTTATACATAGTGCCGTCTTCATTTTCCATCCTAAGCTGAACCACAGCAAAAGGCGTTTTCCCAGTACGTGGATCGGTAAGCCCTATAGGCTTCATGGGACCAAACCTCAATGTATCTCGTCCCCTTTCCGCCATTACCTCTATTGGAAGGCAACTTTCGAAGTAAAGCGCCTTTTCAAAATCCCTTGTCTCGACCTTATCTGAGTTTAGGATCTCCTCTATGAATCTGTAATATTCATCTTCGCCTAAAGGACAGTTTAAATAATCTCCCCCTTCGGGATCTAGGGTAGTGATCCTGTGGGAGGGTAGTCGGGGAAACACTTCCTCTCCTTTTCCATATCTCGAAGCACGAAAGACCTTGCCGCAGTCTATAGTCTCAGCATCTATTATAGGGGAGATAGCATCGTAAAAATAAAGATGAGAGGAACCCGTAATTCTTCTAATTTCCTCCGATAGTGATTCCGAAGTTAGAGGACCGGTAGCAATTATTATAGAACCTCTTACAGGTGAAGGAATTTCTTTAACCTCTTCTCTTACAATTTCTACAAGTGGGTTTTCTTCAATCTTTTTTGTCAGGTACTGAGAAAACTCAATTCGATCAACTGCAAGCGCTTTTCCTGCAGGAACACTTGTGTTATCTGCCGCTTCGATAACTATCGAGTCTAGTTTTCGCATTTCTTCCTTCAATATACCGCTAGCATTTTCAAGCGAGTTGGATTTAAGTGAGTTACTACACACAAGCTCCCCTAGATAATCTGTTTTATGAGCCGGTGTAGGATTCCCAGGTCTCATCTCATAGAGCTTTACTTTGAGACCAAATTTTGTAACCTGATATGCTGACTCAGTCCCAGCTAAGCCACCACCAATTATTGTGACTACTCTTTCTTTAGACATCAGATTAAAATTCTACCCAATGATAATTCTGACTCAATTCAGCATTCAGTTAGCAAGATGGAATATGCGTTCCTAACTCACTAAGCTTCTTATGGATTCAAACCCATTTTATATAATCCAACTTTGTAATCGGAATTCAAAATTAATGATCCCACCATTTTTTATATTATCCTAGTCTTCAAAACAAAGTTTTAATCAATTTGCAATGAGGTTAAACGGCTATTTTACAAATTTATTGTGATTTCAATAAGTTATATTCTAGCATTAATATTTCTGATGCTTTTTGTATAGGAGGTATGTTATTGTAAACTAAAATAAAAACAAGATGGATTGACTTTAATACGAAATGTTTTAAATTCTACAATATTAAGGGGCTCAGAAACCCTTCAAGACATGGTTACTATCCTATATGTGAGGCTTAGAAGATATAGAGGAAAGTCAGAAGGAATAGGATGATTTGGTTTGGATAAACTCTACCAAATATTTTTCAAAGAGTGTTGGTATCATTTATTATGAAAAGTAAGTAAAATTATTTATAATTGTATTAATTTACTTGATGTTATATATAAGGATGGAATAAATGGAAGAAAAAACAAAACAGTTAAGAAGTCGCTTTGGTGAGACATTGGTAAAACAAGAGGTTATTAATCCAGATCAACTAAAAACCGCTATCGAGGAACAGAAACGTACCGGAAAAAGACTGGGTGAGACCCTACTTAGGTTGGGTTACATAAGTCAATATGAGCTTATTGCATTTCTAAGTAAGCAATACGGAGTTCCAGCTATTAATCTCGATGAATTCGAGGTAATGCCAGAGGTTTTAAAATTTATCCCACGAGAATCTGCAGTTAAGCACTCCCTTATTCCCATAAATCGATCAGGGGGAACATTAGTTGTAGCGATGTCAGACCCATCCAATATATTTGCGATTGATGAGCTAAAATTTGCTACTGGTCACAACATTGAAGTGGTAGTTGCTTCAGAAGATTCAATTAAAAACGCAATCGAGAGGCATTATGGAGACAGGAAGGACGAGAGGGCGAAGATACATATAGAGGATACAGGGGGATCAATCGATGAGATAATGGGAGAGATTGAGTATTTCATTGCAGAGCTGGGTAAGACGGAAGAGATGGAGGTTGATGACTTAGCCAAGGCATCAGAAGAAGCACCTGTTATTAGACTTGTAAACCACATCCTTGTTAATGCAATAAGACATGGTGCAAGTGATATTCACATCGAGCCATATGAAAAGGACTATAGGGTGAGATATCGAATTGACGGAATCCTTTACGACACTATGCGACCCCCTTTTAAGATAAAAAACGCGATCTCTTCTAGGGTGAAGATTATGTCGAACCTTGATATCGCTGAGAGAAGACTTCCTCAGGACGGTAGGATAAAATTAAGGCTCGGTCAGAGGGGAGCTATGGAATATCGCGTCTCAGTCATTCCGACGATTTTTGGGGAAAAGGTCGCGCTCAGGCTTCTTGATCAATCATCTCTGCAACTCGACTTAACTAGACTTGGTTTTGAAGAAGAACAGCTTACAGCGTTCAAGGATTGTATTTATAAACCCTATGGCATGGTTTTGTTAACGGGTCCTACAGGAAGTGGAAAAACAACTACACTCTATTCAAGCCTTATAGAGCTAAATCGGATAGAGTCTAATATCTCTACGGCTGAAGACCCTGTTGAATATAGCCTTCCAGGAATAAATCAGGTCCAGATACATGAAGAGATTGGGCTTACTTTTGCAGCATGCCTTAGATCGTTTTTAAGGCAGGATCCAGATATAATTCTCGTTGGAGAAATTAGGGATTATGAAACCGCAGAGATCGGTATTAAAGCGGCCCTCACTGGTCACCTAGTTCTTTCGACACTCCACACAAATGACGCTCCTTCAAGTATTACGAGGCTACTTAACATGGGCGTTGAGCCATTTCTGGTAACTGCGTCATTGAACTCGGTGGTCGCACAAAGGCTTGTAAGGCGGATTTGTGCCCGTTGTAGAGAAGAGGTAAACATCTCGCCTCAGGTCTTGATTGACTTAGGGGTATCACCGAAGGAGGTATCCGAATATAAGGTTTATAGAGGTAAAGGCGTTGGTTGCAAAGCATGCCTTGGTACCGGATACAAAGGAAGAATAGCTGTATATGAAGTAATGGTACTAACCGATGAGTTAAAAGAGTTTGTTTTAAGTGGAGCGTCTGCAATTGATCTTAAAAGAGAAGCTATAAGGCAGGGAATGAAAACACTTAGGCATAGTTCCCTTATCAAACTTAAACATGGTATAACGACAGTCGAGGAGGTAGTAAGAAATACAGCATCAGATAATTAGGAGGTATTAACATGGCCGCAACACTTCATGAGCTTTTAAAGGTAATGGTAGATAGTAACGCTTCGGATCTGCACATTACGACAGCCTCACCACCAATGATTAGGATTGATGGAAAGCTCGTTCCTATTAAGCACCCCCCGCTTACGCCACCTGAAACCAAGGATTTGTGCTATAGTGTTCTTAAAGATGTGCAGAAACAGAAGTTTGAAGAAAACTGGGAGCTTGACTTTTCATTTGGTCTCCAGGGACTAAGTCGTTTCCGTGCTAATATCTTTATGCAGAGAGGAGCTATTGCAGGGGCTTTTCGTTTGATCCCGTTTAAAATAAGGAATCTTCAGGAACTTGGACTACCACCTGTTGTTTCAGAGCTAGCAAGAAAACCAAGGGGCCTCTTGCTCGTAACTGGCCCTACAGGTTCTGGAAAGACCACTACCCTTGCCGCTGTAATAGACCAGATTAACCAAGAACGCCATGAACACATAGTCACGATTGAAGACCCTATTGAATATCTTTTAAGCCATAAGAACTGCCTTGTAAATCAGAGGGAGGTAGGAAGCGATACCAAGAGCTTTCATGACGCTCTAAGAAGCGTTCTCAGGGAAGACCCGGATGTAATTTTACTTGGAGAAATGAGAGACCTTGAAAGTATAAAGATAGCCCTGATTCTTTCTGAAACAGGGCATTTAACCCTTGCAACACTTCACACCAACACAGCCGTTCAAACAATAAACCGTGTAATTGACGTTTTTTCCCCGCACGAACAGGCTCAGATTAGGGCACAACTGTCTTTTGTCTTGGAGGGGATACTCTGTCAGACACTTATGCCTAAGATCGGGGGTGGAAGGGTGCTCGCTGTAGAGGTGCTTGTTCCCAATCCTGCTATTAGGAACCTTATCAGGGAGGATAAAACGCATCAGATTTACTCGCAGCAGCAGATAGGTCAGGAAAAATGGGCGATGCAGACCCTCAACCAGAGTCTAACCGATTTGCATTTGAGAAGACTTATCACCTATGATGATGCAATCGGAAGAAGCCAGGATACAGAGGAATTAAAAAAAATGATTTCAGCACCTAATGCCAGGATGGAGCGGGCAGTTAGACAATAGTTATAAACTTTAGATGTTCATATTGATCCGTAAACGTAAAACAAGGAGGGTAGAAAGATGGCGGTATATGTTTGGGAAGGAAGGATAAGAGGCGGTAAAACCCAAAAGGGGGAAATGGAAGCTCCTAGTAAATCTGCAGTGATAACCCGCCTGAGGCAAATGCAGATCCAGCCTATACCTGAAAAGATTAAAGAAAAGGGGAAACTTTTCAGGTTTAACCTCCAATTCGGAGGTGTTCCTAATAAAGATCTCGTAGTATTTTCAAGGCAGTTATCCACTATGATCGATGCAGGTCTCCCTCTTGTTAAGTCACTTGATACATTAATTGTCCAACAGAACAATGTTAAGTTTAAAAATATAATAACCAATGTAAAAGAAACGGTAGAAGGGGGCTCAACCTTTGCAGATGCGCTTGCCAAGCACCCAGGCGTTTTTAATGACCTCTTTGTAAATCTAGTAAGGGCTGGAGAGACTGGCGGTGTTCTTGATACGATTCTCCATAGACTCTCGGCATACTTAGAGAAAATGGAGAATTTAAAGAGGCGCATCAGGGGGGCAATGGTTTATCCCGCTGTTGTAATTAGTGTGGCAATTATAGTGCTTTCAATAATACTGATCTTTGTTGTTCCTGTCTTTGCCGAACTCTTTAAAGACCTGGGCACTACTCTTCCCGCCCTCACTCAATTTATTGTGAATCTAAGTAGGTTTTTTAAGAATAATATTGTTTACATTCTTATAGCCGTAGCCTTATTAACATTCACTATCGCCGCAACTTATAGACGTTCTAAGCGAGGAAGAAAGCTCATCGATGCCTTCCTTCTTAAAGTCTGGATAGTAGGAGACCTAATTCTCAAAACCATTCTTGCTAGGTTCTGCAGAACACTTGCTACACTTACAGCAGGCGGCATCCCAATATTAGACGGACTAGAAATTACTGCAAAAGCATCCGGCAATAAAGTTACGGAAGAAGCTATTCTACAGGTAAGAAAGGACGTAGCCGAGGGGAAAACACTTGCCGAGCCGCTATCAGAAAAACCCAAGATATTCCCGCCTATGACGGTGCAGATGATTGCCGTTGGTGAGCAAACAGGAGCTTTAGATGATATGCTCAACAAAGTTGCAGACTTTTATGAAGAAGAAGTTGATGTTGCCGTCGCAGCATTAATGTCAGCGCTTGAACCGGCAATGATTGCTATTCTAGGCGGAACTGTAGGGGTGATAGTGATCGCTATGTATCTTCCCATGTTTAAACTTGTATCCACGCTTGCTCAATAATACTTTTATTATCACTGAGCAGAATGAACTATAGCAGTGACACTGATAAAGGACTCAAGGTCTTTGTAGTTTTAAGGGTCATAGTTATTACCCTTCTTGTCGGTACAGGGGCTGTTTTTTATTTTAAAATTGGTTTGAGAAATGAAGCCATAATTCTGGTTTTCATCATCTTTATTGTTTATTTCCTTAGTTTTCTTTATTTGCTTCTATATCCTCTTTTTCAAAAATTTACAAACTTATTTAAAGGAATCCAGATTTCTTTTGATATAATCACAGCCTCAGCGGTGATTTATGTCACTGGTGGATTGTCAAGCCCATTTATCTTTTTCTACGCCCTTATCATAATATTTGCTAATATAACGCTCACAAAAAACGCAGGTTATGTTGCTGCTGCGTCATCAGCCACTTTGTATCTTATAATCGTGTTATATCAGCTTAATCAGGAGTATTCCTTTAGTATAAAAGAATTCCCCCTATCCCCTTTAGCATTGGGGAATAAAGAGTTAACTTATGCTTTTTTTAAAACAACGGGTTTTCTTTTTATAGCAATGCTTAGCGGATACTTATCTGAAAGAATGCGCTTAACTCGAAAAGAGCTTAGAGAAAGCGAAGAGAGTCTTGTAATTCTCGAGAACCTTCATGAAAACATTCTTCAGAATCTTATAAGCGGCGTTATAACCCTAGATCTTCAAAAGAGGCTTATATCAATAAATAAAACAGCACTGGAGATTCTTGGAATTACCAGTGAGGATAAGGTATTGGGTAAAGAGTTGAATAATCTTATACCGACGCTTAGTATCGAGAAATTATTATCAAAAAGAAGCGAAGAGAGTCTACATTCAACAACCGACGGAAGAAATCTTACCCTCGAATTTTCCTCATCTATTCTTAAAAACTCAGAAGGAGAGATTGAAGGATATATTATAATCTTTCAGGAT
>JAHFBK010000052.1 GCA_023250035.1 Candidatus Dadabacteria bacterium | reverse complement strand
CCAGAAGAAAAAATACTAAATTCCTTTTGTAAAAATATCTATTATCAGTCCCTTGACGCAGGCAACAGTCCAGATTATGCAAGGCTGAGAACAAGGCTTTTCCAAATTGACACGGAACTAACAACTCGTGGCAATTATATTTATTATTTATCAACCTCACCTAATCTATTTCCAACCATTACAGAATCACTTGGAAAACAGAATCTAGAAAAGGAGGGAAATAGCTCCAGTTGGAAGCGGATTATTATAGAAAAACCATTCGGACATGATCTAGAATCGGCAAAGGAATTAAATGCAACACTGCTTAAAATTTTTGATGAGAAACAAATCTATCGCATTGACCATTATTTAGGAAAGGAAACTGTACAGAATATCTTAGCCTTTAGGTTTGCTAACGGCATTTTTGAACCACTATGGAACAGGAATTATGTGAATCATATTGAAGTAACTGCTTCAGAACGCATTGGTGTGGAAGACCGAGGCGAATACTACGATAACTATGGCGCTCTTCGAGATATGGTGCAAAACCACCTTTTGCAGATTGTAGGAATAATTGCAATGGAACCGCCTTCGTTTTTCGATGCCACTGCAGTGCGTAATGAAACAGTAAAGGTATTCCAGTCACTTCGTCGCATCAAACCTGAGGAAGTAGGAAAGTATGCAGTGCGCGGTCAGTATACAGAATCAACTATACGCGGAGAAAAGGTTCCAGGCTATCGGATTGAAAAAAGAGTCGCTCCAGATTCCCGTACCGAAACCTTTGTAGCACTCAAATTATATATTGACAATTGGCGTTGGGGAGATGTGCCATTTTACATTAGAACTGGAAAACGCCTTCCTACCCGAGTAACTGAAGTGGTCATCCATTTTAAAAAGACCCCCCATCATCTATTTACACAAAATAATATTTATGATGTCAGTTGTAATGAGCTTATTATTCGCATTCAACCTGATGAGGGCATCTTACTTAAATTCGGCATGAAAATGCCAGGCGCCGGTTTCCAGATAAAAGACGTCAATATGAACTTCCATTATTCAGACCTTGGCGATGCATATATTCCAGAAGCCTATGAACGTTTACTACTAGATTGCATACTGGGTGATGCGACCCTTTACGCTCGGACTGACGCTGTTGAGGAGTGCTGGCGCTATGTAGATCCTATTTTAATGGTCTGGAGAGAACGACCAGATATCAAAATTTATGGCTACCCAGCCGGTACCTGGGGACCTAAAGAGGCGCATGAACTTTTCGATAATCCAGAAGAGGATTGGCGCTATCCTTGCAAAAACTTGGCAACAGATGGTGAGTATTGTGAGTTGTAGATTGAGTAGTTAGGGCTTATTGCCGTAGTAGGAGGGAATGATGAAACTAGAAATCTACATTTTCAGTGACAGCCAACAACTTGCAGATACATTATCTCGGGACTTTCGCCGTTCCTTGGAGGCTCAGGCAAATGCAGGAGGATCAGTTTTTGTAGCCCTCTCAGGCGGCAATACCCCAAGAATATTTTTTGAAAGGCTTGCAGTGCCACCATACCGTGAAGAAATCCCATGGAAAAATATTCACTTCTTTTGGGGAGATGAGCGATGTGTTCCGCCTGATGATACGGAGAGCAATTTCAAAATGGCGAATGATGCGTTTTTATCCCACGTAGCTATACCTGATAACAATATTCACAGGGTTATGGGAGAAAACCCACCACAATCTGAAGTGCATCGTTATGAAAAAGAAATTAAAACCCATTTACCTTTCGCTGAGAACGAACTACCACAATTTGATTGGATTTTCTTAGGAATGGGAAATGATGGGCATACTGCCTCATTATTTCCTGGTGCTCCTACATTACTCGAAAAAGAAGCTTTATGTGTTATTGCAGAGCATCCGACAAGAGGTCTGAAGAGAATAAGCCTGACACTCCCCGTTATAAATAATGCAAAGCGCATTTCATTTTTGGTTACTGGAGACGAAAAAGCAACGATTGTCAGGGAAATCCTGCAAAAAAGTCCTTCCTCTATGAACTATCCCGCAGCTAGGGTTAAACCATTTAATGGGGTGCTGGAGTGGTATCTAGATAAATCTGCTGCAAAAGGGCTGTAAGTAAAACCATATTATTTTTTCCTTACCTACTAGAAATAACGCTATATATCTACCTGCTCAACCCTTTCTATCCTCTCACCTAAAAACCTTCCTGCAATTGAAATAAAGGTCTCCGAGACATCAGTTAGATAGAATTCACTTTTATAAGAAGAGGAACTTTCATTAGAGATACCGTTTTCTTTCAGAGTTCGTTCTATTTCTAAAGCCGTCTCTTCAGCGGAATCTACTAGTACAACTTCGTCACCTATAACCTTTTGAATCGTGGATTTCAGAAGTGGATAATGAGTGCAACCTAATATAAGAACATCAATACCAGATTCCTTCAAAGGTTCTAGGTATTTATTCCCCGTAAGCTCGGCGATCTTTCCATCAATCCACCCTTCTTCAGCAAGCGGGACAAAAAGTGGACAGGCTTTCGAATAGATTTTGATTTCAGACGCAATATTTTCCACTGCCTTTTTGTATGCATTGCTTTTAATTGTAGAAGATGTTCCTATTACTCCCACCTTTCCTGTTTTTGTTATCCTAACCGCTTTTCTTGCCCCAGGCTCAATCACACCTATTATTGGGATCTCAAAATCCCACCTTAAACTTGGTAGCGCTACAGCAGAGGCTGTGTTACATGCGACAACCAAGAGCTTTATGCCCTTTGATATAAGAAATCGGCTGTTACTCTGAGAATATCTAATTACAGTTTGGCTGGATTTTGTACCATAGGGAACCCTTGCAGTATCACCTAAATAGATAAAGCTTTCATGAGGAAGTCTTCTCAATATTTCCCTTACAACAGTAAGCCCGCCAATGCCTGAATCGAATACGCCTATGGGCAACGAATTAATTTTTGAGTCAGTCATAAGTTAACCTTAACGAGCTAACTTATAAACTCACGTTACGTATGTTTTACTTTGTCATGACCGAATGCTTTTATCAGTCATCCATAAATGTTTTGGATTCCCGCTAAATACATGCGGGAAAGACAGCTTTATCTTCCTCGTTGAGTGTATGAGTGCATAACATGAGTTATAAATATATCAATTAGAATAACATAACAACAAATGCATGTGGAAGCTTAAGGTTCCGATTTGAAATAGATAAATCCATTGACTTCATTGCGCCCTGTTGACTTGAGTTTAATTTTTAATATATTCTGTAAGTAATAATTGGCTAAGCGGAAGGCCGAGAGGTCAGGAAAATAAGGAGAAGAAATATGAGAAATAAAGTATCACAAATGGCAGAGAACTTAGTTGCCGAGCGACTCACTGCCGAGCCAATAGAACCGATTAGCGCGGTCTTTCATCTACCCCCCCACGTCGGCGTCTAGAGAGCCTTCACATTTGAGATTACTGCTCTGTATTCTAGCAGTAGCGCTCTCTCTTGTGACCCCCTCTCATGGCGTGCAAGGACGGCGACGGAAACCTAATCAGGGGAGAGTTCGTCGGACAGGTCTCGAATAACGAACATTTACTGGTCGCAGTCTTTGTTGAAGAGCCGGACGAAAGCGGGCAGCGTGAGGCTCGGGCTTACGTTTGTGACAGTGACCCCATCGGCGTTGCAGAGTGGTTTCCGGGCTCGGTCAAGGGCAATGCATTTACCCTGAATTCAGTAGATGGTGATGCATCGATTCAAATTGAACTGCTCACTGATCTCATCACTGGCATCGTGACGCTTCCGAGTGGAGAGATGCTCGAATTCGAGGCTGCTCCATCTAGTGACGGTGGAGGGCTCTACAAGGAGCTCGTTATTTCGCCGGACGGCACAGTCTCTGGAACCTCGGATGGTGGTGCAGTGCTTGATGGCTTTATAAACGCGGACGGAATCATCAGCGGTATTGTCACGCCTCCTGGAGGAGAAGCGATCCAATTTGAAGTCGAACGTGGACGTTGGTGAGCCGGGCACGGGTGTGGTGATCATCCTGTCGCGCGTCGAGGGCATCTCCGGCCGCGGGGAAGGAGTCAAGGAAGGCTTGCCGTCCAACATGTACTTTATCAGAATAATTCATTTATAGGAGGAAGCATATGCCCGGAGTTACATTAAGCTCTGCATCGGTAGTCAAGCAAGGCCTTCCCGCACCAAGCTTCATAGACCCGATTAGAAAGTAAGATCTAGGGTCAGGCTTTGTTTGTTTGATTATTATATTGATGACAAAAACAAATAACCAAAGTCTGACCCACCTTTCACCTTTTTCCCGTCAGTGGTTAGAACACCAGTCTTGCTGGTGTTCTAAATGGAAACGAACAAGCCTGTCCTGAGTTGAAACGAATGGACTCGTTTCCTACCCTATGTGTTAACCAGTACAAAAAGTTCAACAATGGAAGCGACTCTGGCACATCTATCAGAACAGCACCTCAATCGCCTTTTCAATCGAACCTACACCAATAAGAGATATAGCATTATCGGAACGCTTTAGCCGATCGAGATTTATCTTAGGAAGAACGCATTTTTTAAAACCTAATTTCTCGGCTTCCTTGAGTCTAAGCTCGACCTGTGATACTCCACGTATTTCACCGGCAAGGCCGACTTCTCCGAACACAACTATATTGGATTCAATCGGTTTATTTAGAAAGCTTGACGCAACACAAGCACATATGCCAATATCAATCGCAGGCTCCTCGATACTTACTCCACCCGCAACATTCATAAAAATATCCTGTCCCAATAAATGTAAGCCCGCTCTCTTTTCAAGCACAGCTACAAGAAGCGAAACACGGTTATAATCAAGTCCTATCGTTGTCCTCCTAGGCACACCGAAATTGCAGGGTGAAACCAGGGCTTGAATCTCTACAAGGATTGGTCTTGTACCCTCAAGGCTAGGAACAACAACCGAGCCCGAAGCATTTAGAGGACGCTCAGAAAGGAATATCTCCGAAGGGTTTTTCACCTCCTGGAGACCGCTATCCTGCATCTCAAACACACCGATTTCATTTGTTGAGCCGAATCTATTTTTCACGGCTCTAAGAATCCTGTAAGGATGCCCTCTTCCACCTTCAAAATAAAGCACAGTGTCTACTAAATGTTCGAGCACCTTCGGTCCCGCAATAGTTCCCTCTTTTGTCACATGGCCAACAAGAAAAACCGCCGTGCCGCTTGTCTTTGCATACTGCATAAGCTTTGCAGCACATTCTCTTATCTGTCCCACGCTTCCAGGAGCTGATGGGAAATCCTCAGTGAAGACGGTTTGAATAGAATCAATTACGGCGAGTTTCGGACAAAGCTTGTTAATCTCCTCAAGAATGTACTCTAGAGATGTTTCTGCAAAAACAAAAAGCCTATCAGAGCTGACACCTAATCGCTCGGCTCTCATTTTTACCTGCTCTGGGGATTCTTCACCTGTGACATAAAGAACACTCCTTTTAGAAAGACCTACCTTATTTAGCATCTCGAGTGCAAGAGTAGATTTTCCAATTCCAGGGTCCCCTCCTACAAGAACGATAGAGCCGGGAACAAACCCACCTCCAAGAACCCTATCCAGTTCTCCAATTCCTGTTGAAATTCTCTCCTCCTTTCCACCCTCGATTTGAGTAAGATTAACCGCATTAGATTTAACTGACGCTCTTTCGAGACCCCTTTTTTCTTTCACTACCCTTTCTTCAACATACGAATTCCACTCGCCACAAGCTGGGCATTTCCCCAACCACCTTGGTGACGAATTCCCACAGCTCTGACAAACAAATTGCAACTGCACCTTAGATTTTTTCATTGTTTGATAGATTATCTAATTCAAATTAAACGATAAAGCAATCCATCCTCCCTCATATAATTCCTCATCTAAGCAGAGACCTAGTTCTTGAAATCTATTGACCACCATTTCTTTTTGCCCATCTAACCAAATTCCAGATAGTAAAAGGAGACCCTCATCTTTTAACTTGTATTTAAGCTCTTCACTGATATTAAGAATTTCAGTCATCCCAAGATTAGCAATCACGAGGTCAAATTTTTCATGAACGCCTTTCAAGGAATCATATACAACCTGAATATTAGTAAATCCACTCTTTTTAATATTTATTCTAGCCTCCTCAACAGCTATAGGGTCAACATCTAACGCCAAAACCCTGTTTGCTCCGAGTAAAGCAGCGCAAACTGAGAGCACCCCGGTTCCACACCCTACATCTAGGACATTATCTACCCTCCTTTCTTTAAATATAGACTCCATTACTTTTATACAAACCCTTGTAGATGGTTGGTTTCCTCTACCAAAGGCCTCTCCCGGCTCGATTTGAATAAACCCTTCTTCGCCATTTGGAAGCTTTAATGGGATGGTTGAAATGCTGAGACTTGATTCCCGACAAAATATCATTTAAAACCTCCTCTATTGTGGCTGATTTAAAACTTTCTGGATTGAGAGGATCTTAGCCTCTTCTGAATAATCCATAAATCACTACTCCTCCGTTTCTTCCTTACCTGCTTTCCTCCTATTTTCCTTTGATAGCTTTTTGAATTCCTCTGTAAATTCTCTTAGTCGCTTATCAATAAGATAGTTCACTGTTCCTTTTTTAAATTTCCCATCTGATACCCTCTCACCTGCCTCCATTCCTGTAAGAAGCTCTATCGCCTGATCAATTGTTTCCACCGGATAAATATGGAACTTCCCTTCCCTTATAGCTTCAACGACCTCTTTTTTAAGCATCAAGTTCCTTACATTTTGATGAGGAATTACCACGCTCTGCTCTCCAGTTAAAGCTTTAGCTTTGCATACATGATAAAACCCTTCGACCTTTTCATTCACTCCACCAATAGGTTGAATCTGTCCTTTCTGATTTACAGAGCCTGTAATAGCAAAACCCTGCTTGATGGGAACACCCGAAAGGCTAGATATAAGCGCAATTAGCTCTGCTGCAGATGCACTGTCACCTTCTACCATCTCATAGCTCTGTTCAAAACATAGGCTTGCTGAGAGGCTTAGAGGTTTATTTTGTGCGTACTTTGCTCCAATGTAGCCACTTAAAATAAGAACACCTTTATTATGGATATTCCCGCTCAGGTTTGCCTTTCTTTCGATATTCACCACACCTTCTAATCCCATGAAGGTCTCGCATGTGATACGTGACGGCCTCCCGAAGGCATAATCACCAAGGTTGTAAACAGCAAGTCCATTAATCTGCCCGATGACTTCACCTTGTGTATCTACGAGTATCATATTTTTTTCAATCATCTCTTGAATCTTTTCCTCAATCATGTTTGACCTAAAAATCCTCTCTTCTATCGCCTTTTCTACATGCTTTCGCGTTACGTAATTACCATCGGTGTCTAAACTCGCCCAGTAATTTGCTTCACTTATAATTTTCGAGATAGCACCAAATTGAACAGACAACTTGTTCTGATCCCCCGCAAGCCTAGATGAGTACTCAATTACGGTTTCAAGACCGCTTCTATCAAACTCCTTAAGGTGTTCCTTATCGCACATAGATTTTATAAAACAGGCATATTGAAACAACATGTCATCTGTTCTTTCCACAACAGAATCAAAATCTGCTTTTACTTTAAAAAGCTTCATAAAGTCCTCATCGTAAGCATAAAGCAAGTGATAAAGAAAAAGACTCCCTTCCATTATAACCTTCACGTTTAATTTTATAGGCTCTGGTCTCAGCCCTATTGTGCTCACAAGACCGTATTGCTGATAAACGTCTTCGATTCTTAGCTCTTGATTTTCGAGAACCTTTTTTAGCGAATCCCAGACAAATGGGTACCTGAGAACGTCTAGTGCCTCGACAACGAGATACCCGCCATTTGCTTTCGCAAGTGAACCTGCATGAATCATAGTGAAATCCGTAACGAGAACTCCGAACCTGGCTTCTCTTTCCATAGAGCCAAACATATTTGTGTAAGTAGGATGAGGTTCAATTACCACTGGTGCCCCTTCGACATTGGAATTATCTATAAGTACATTTACCTTATATTCTGTGAATGTTGGCTTCTGCTGGGAAAGCTTAAATGGAAGTCCTATTCCTCCTTCCATTCCCTTATCGGGTCTAAGGTCATCTATATTTTCAAGTATATGTTTTTGAACCATGTCCAAGTAATCAATAACACTTGTAAATGTTTTGTACTTTTCTCTAACACTGTCAAGAAGATCTCTTACAACAAAAAGTGCTATCTTTTTTTCTAGCTCCTTAACCCTTTCTATAGATTCCTTTTCGAGGTTTTTTATCTTCTTGAAAACCTCGCTAACTTCTTCGTCAATCCTTTCTTTCTTTTTTCTTATATCCTCCTTATGAACTTCGTCGAGCAGGCTGTACTCATCTTGCGTGATCGCCCTTCCACGAAATAGCGGAATTGTTACAATCCCTGTCGGAGTAAACTGCATTTGCATCTCTAACTCTCCTGCTTTTTTCTGAAGTTCATCGAAGAGAATACCTTTTTGCTTCTGAGACTCGTTTGTGATCCTTTGCTTCTCTTCTTCATACTCCTTGCTCTCGAAGGCCTTTGGAATATCGGTCTTTAAACCCTCTACAAGGTCCTCCATATACTTTTTAAATACCTTCCCCATACCTGTTGGGAAACTGATTGCTTTTGGTGTATTGGGGTCCTGAAAATTATAGACGTAGCACCAATCAGGTGGTGTAGGTTTATCTTTAGCGATCTTGGCTAGTATCGCCTTTATCACACTTGTTTTTCCGACCCCAGGCGGTCCAGAAAGATAAAGATTGTATCCGCGATATTCCATACCTAGCCCAAAATATATTGCATTCACCGCCCTTTCCTGTCCTATAAAATCCTCGCAACCTGAAAGCCCTTCGGTGGTCTTAAAACCAAACCGGTTCAAATCACAGAGGCGATAAACCTCGTTATCGGAAAGCTCCTTGATACTTTTCATGTTATACCCTCTTTATTTTATATTGTCATTCTCACATACAGGTAGAGATTTTTCAAATCAATAGCTAAAACAGTTTAAGAACCTCATAATCCACCCATAAATATATGATATAATTTTTGTGTTTGATAAATACTCCTTAAGATAAACGACTTGTAAGTACATGAACAAAAAGAAACTTTACTTAGTAGTAGTAATAATAGCTCTTTTGTCAATTGGATTCCTCTATTTAAGAAACGAAAAAGGAGAAGGAAAATACATTACAGCAGAGGTTGTAAGGGGCTATGTATCCGAGGTTGTAACAGCTACAGGGACCCTAAATGCTGTGGTCACAGTCCAGGTAGGAAGTCAGGTAACAGGAAGAATTAAAACCCTTAATGCGGATTTTAACTCCCAGGTTAAAAAAGGACAAGTTGTTGCTGAGATAGATCCCGACCCATTTCAGGCTAGGGTAGATAGAGAAAATGCGGGTCTTACCGCTGCAAAGGCCTCTGTATCAACAGCCCATGCAAACCTAGAGAAAGCTAAAGTGGATTTGGAGGATGCAAAGAGAAGTCTTAAGCGAACAAACGAACTTTTTATAAGAGGGATTATCTCAGAGAACGACAAGGATGTAGCTCAGACCAGATACGATTCTGCTCTTGCAGAAGTAAAAGCCCAGGAAGCATCTTATGAAAACGCTCTTGCCCAGGTAGAACAGGCAAAGGCAAGCCTAAAATCCGCGGAGTCGGACTTAAGCTACACTAAGATTATCTCTCCTGTCGATGGAATTGTAATATCAAGGAATGTTGATGTGGGACAGACCGTTTCAGCAAGCCTACAAGCACCTACTCTTTTTGTAATCGCCGAGAATCTAACTAAGATGCAGGTAAATGCAAGTGTTGTAGAAGCCGATATCGGAAAAGTAAGCGTCGGACAGAAAGCAACCTTTACAGTGGACGCGTTTATAGATAAGAAATTTGCTGGAGAAGTGACTCAAGTAAGAAATGCACCTATTACGGTTCAGAACGTAGTCACTTATGATGTAATTATTGGTGTTGAAAATTCAGATTTGAAACTGAAACCCGGTATGACTGCCAATGTATCTATTTTAACAGCATACAAAGATAACACTTTAAAAATTCCAAATGCAGCCTTTCGTTTTCGTCCTGACTTTGATGGAAATAAAGAACCATTCGGCATAATATCAACCTATAGAGAATCCACAAAAAATGAAAAGAGAAACGATGGTGGTACTTATGTATGGACTATATCAAAAAACGGTAAGCCCACTGCTGTACCAGTAAAGATAGGGATCACAGATGGGAATTTCACAGAGATTCTAGATGGGAATCTGAAAGAAGGAGATCAGATAATTATAGGGGTTGCATCAAAAGAAAAGCGTTCTTCATCTGAAGCAAGACCACCAAGGTTCGGTTTTTAAGATAACAGGTTGAAAATGATTACCTTAATCTCTATGGCGATTCAGCTCGCTCTTACTGAACTAAGAAGAAATAAGATGCGCTCTCTACTCACGATGCTCGGTGTGATTATAGGAGTCGGTGCTGTGATTGCAATGGTAAGCATCGGTCAGGGGGCAAGTAGCTCTGTTCAGGCGCAGATCGCAAGTCTTGGCACAAACATGATCCTTATACTTCCTGGAAGCACTACTCAAGGAGGGGTAAGAGCCGGGGCAGGTACAGCCCAGACACTTACCATTGAAGATGCTAAAGCTATTGGAAAACAAGCATCAGCCGTAGCAACGGTTACTTTTACAAGACGTGGTGTTTCACAGGTAATCTACGGAAACCAGAACTGGAATACCGCAATATTTGGAGTTACTCCAGAATATATTATTGTTCGAGATTGGTCTCTGGACTTGGGTTCCTTTTTTACAAAGCGTGATTTTGACAGTGCAGCCAACGTTGTAGTTCTTGGAAGAACGGTAGTTGAAAATCTATTTCTTCCGGGCGACAACCCAATAGGGCAGATTATTCGTATCAAAAACATACCTTTCAGGATTATAGGGGTCTTAAGCCCCAAAGGTCAAACTGCTTACGGGTCTGACCAGGATGATGTCGTGCTTATTCCATTTACAACGGCCGAGAGAAAGGTGTTTGGAGTGGAGCTTTCTGGAAGGGTAGGAAGCATACAGGTTTCTGCTATGAGTAAAGAAGCGATTCAGGAAGCCACAGGGCAAATCAGAGAAATTCTGAGAGCCCGTCACAGGCTTCAACCCGGAGAGGAAGATGATTTCACAATTAGATCCCTAGAAGAGATTGCTGGGACCGCTCAGGCTACAACAAGAGTGCTGACAATTCTTCTCCTCAGCGTTGGTTCCATTTCTCTCATCGTAGGCGGCGTGGGGATTATGAACATAATGCTTGTTTCTGTCACGGAAAGAACCAGAGAAATTGGAATCAGAATGGCTGTCGGTGCAAAAAGAAAAGACATACTTCTACAGTTTTTAATCGAGGCCTTAGTTCTGAGTGTGATAGGGGGTTTCATTGGGATTTTTATCGGGATTCTTGGCTCCAAGATTTTATCCCTGTCCGCGGGTTGGCCCACGCTGATTTCGGGAGGAGCTATCTTTCTTTCATTTATTTTTGCCGCGGCTGTCGGAATCTTTTTTGGATTCTATCCGGCAAACAAAGCATCCAAACTCGATCCAATCGAAGCGCTGAGGTATGAATAGCAGATAGCTGGCAATGTATAGCTTCCAGATTATGATTCCATATGTTAAAGGCCATCTCCATATGCATTTCAGATGGTGAGATTAGACTGGATTGTGAGGACCTGTTTTTTATGTAAAAATATAACAATTATTGACACTGAAGTATTTTGGGAATAATAATAAGCATAAATTATTAAAATAAACTTAACCAACGAGGAGGCATCTATGAAAATTCTAAAATCTAGCGAAGGGGCTATTTTTCTGATGGTTTTTATCCTTGTTATCTATTCATTATCTTACATGGGGACGGTCGGAACTGTCTCTGCCGAAGACATCAAAGTCCCACCTGCACCTCAACTTGTGACTGATGCATGGATGTTATATATAGGATTCGAGGCGGATCCGGCTGCAATTAAAGCAGTTCTTCCGCCGGGTCTTGAACCTAACCCAAGCAATATGGTCGTTATGAATATGTACACTGTTCCCGACCCATTTCAAACATCCGGATTTGGCG
Organism: Candidatus Dadabacteria bacterium; assembly: GCA_023250035.1. Lineage (GTDB taxonomy): Bacteria > Desulfobacterota_D > UBA1144 > Nemesobacterales > CSP1-2 > CSP1-2. The sequence continues at coordinate 2,601 of JAHFBK010000052.1, read as the reverse complement.
CCTATACCCTGACTTACCTCACTGTCCAGGTAAAAAACCAGGATTCATACACAATGGGCTCATCTACAGGGGAACCGGGTAGATATTGGATAGGTTACTTTAATAGTTCTGAGCTTATAAGAAAATTCACCCGTGAGGTTGGAATTCCTGCAGAGCCTGGATCAACAAAGTTAACAAAAGAGGATGGAAAGTTGAAAGCTGTACTTGAAGTAGAAGGAAAACCATTTATTGAAGCTACAGCTCAAGTTGGAGATGAATTTCAGTCCATAGTAGCTGGACATCTAAACTACTTTGGTTTAAGAAAGATTCAAAAGAATGGGTCAGAAGTAACTCAGATTATGAAGTTTCCTATCCCCTATATATCGAGATCTGTTAAGACAGAAAATCCCATCGTTACTTTTAAGATGCCAGAGAATCACCCCCTTTATCGTCTTAAGCCTATAAAGATTAAGTGGGCTGCTTACGTAAAAGGTAGTTTTGTGTATCCTCAGGATCAAGTACTTAAAGAATGGGAATCTACAACGATGAAATAAGGATTGTTTGAGGTAATAAATATGCCCTTCGACAGGCTCAGGGCGAACGGAGTTTAATCAAGCAGTTCGTAGTGAGCCCTTCGATGAACTCAGGACAGGCTTGTCGAGCCATGAGCGGTTTGATTCTACAAAAGTCATAGGTGATAAAAATTTGTTTAACTATGTGCTGATGTTTCTATATCAGGTGGAGTTGTGCTTAAAATAAACGATACCATTACTCTGAGCTGGCTCGGGCATGCAAGCTTTAAGCTAAAAGCAGGGGAAAGGATTATTTATTTTGACCCTTGGAAGGTTAAAAAGGGCGAAGATGCAGATTTAATCCTGATTACTCATTCGCATTTTGACCATCTTTCCCCCGATGATGTAAGACATGTTCAGAAAAAAGATACGGTGATCATAACTACAAAAGATTCAGTCTCTAACCTAAAAGGAGAAGTGAGAACCATTAAACCGGGAGATAAGATTACAGTAGGCGATATAGAGATCGAGACTATGCCTGCTTACAACATCGGTAAAAGCTACCACCCTAAAGCAAACGGATGGGTTGGTTTCATAGTTACCATTAGCGGAAAAAGGATTTATCATGCTGGCGATACAGACGCAATACCAGAGATGAAAAAGCTCAGCGTTGATGTTGCTCTTCTTCCGGTTGGCGGCACATATACAATGGCAGCAGAAGAAGCCGCAGAGATTGCGAATGAATTTAAACCCATGACAGCAATCCCTATGCACTGGGGGACAATCGTTGGCTCAAAAGCGGATGCGGAGAGGTTTAAAAAACTATTTAAAGGTGAGACAAATATTCTCCAACCAGAATAAAGTTTTTGGCTTTACACTTTGATACAAATTCAATTTATCGACAGTAAATGAGAAAGCATGTCATTGCGAGGAGCATCATTTCGAAGGCAGTGTGAGAGAAATGGAAATAATAAGATAGCGACGAAGCAATCTCACACCATTTTGTCCTTGTGAACGAAGTGAAGCAATCTGTTTGAGATTCCTCACGATGTTCGGAATGACACTTTACATTCTTTTCTCTTCATCCTCCGTGGATAATAATTGTCTACTTTTCAACTTGCCAAAAGCATTGTAAATTAAATGCCTACGGGGTGTAGCTCAGTTGGCTAGAGCGTTGCGTTCGGGACGCAGAGGCCGTGGGTTCAAGTCCCACCACCCCGACCAATAATCTCATGGACTTACATCTAGGCTGCCTTCCCCTAAATTTTCATGGCTACAGTTTTGGTTATAGTTCATAGTGAAATTCCCTAGCTTTTCTACTGCATCTTTCAAGGAATCCTCGGGGTGAGCATATCTCATAGTGGTCTTTAAATCAGCGTGGCCTAGAATTTTGCTTACTGCTACGATAGAAGCCCCGCTTTCTACCATACGAGTCGCTGCCGTGTGTCTAAGGTCGTGGAATCTCAGCCCTTTAATCTCAGCGCGCTTTAAGGCTCTTTCAAAAGCCCCTTTGACTGAATCATTCCTTTTGTAAGGGTTACCTTCGGAATTTAGAAACACTACAGGAGAACCACCACTCTTTATTTTTTCCTCTAGGAGTAATCTTCTAAGGACTGAGTTTACAGGCATTCTCCTTGTCTTCTTGCTTTTAGAAACTTCCTGTCTAACAGTAATCAGGTTGCTCTCAAGGTCTACATCTTCCCATGTTAGGGTAAGGATTTCCCCTTTTCTCATCCCTGTGTTTAGCGCGGTGATAGTAATAGGTCTAAGATGAGGAGGACTACAGGCTAAAAGCCTTTCTTCCTCTGAAGAAGTTAAAATCCTTTCTACCTGATTATGCGCCTCTAAGAGCCCCGATTCAGATACTGGGTTGCGTCCAAAGAACTTTTTCCACCTATGGGCTAGATTGAACAAATGTCGTATGATTTGTAACTCACGGTTTACGGTGGCAGGTTTTGCTTCCACAAGCCTTAACTGTTTGTAGTCGTCTATGTCTTTGGGAGTTATCTCTGACAGCTTTTTGTCCTTATAAAGCTCAAGGAAATAGTCCAGGCCGTATACATCCCGTGACCAAGACCGTTTCTTTACTACATCTCTCACATACTTTATA
>JAHFBK010000051.1 GCA_023250035.1 Candidatus Dadabacteria bacterium | reverse complement strand
CTAAGAGGTTAAGAAAACTGGTACGATCATCGTCACTCAGAAAAATCTCCTGCCTTGCATTCCCCCGGGAAGTAATATGATATAAAGCCCCTGGAAATTCTAATCTTAACGGTCTTGCCATGGAAGAAATAAATACTTTGCTTGATATAAGGTCAAGAACTGACCCCAGTTTTCCTAGGAAGAAATAGTCGAACCAATGGAATCTTACAATTTATTGGAATCAACTGCCCGCCAATGCCTTAATCATGTTTTGCATCACTTCCAGATTGCTTTGTTTGCCAACAGGGTTTGGCACAATGATGGGTAGCTGAACTCCTGCTTCTCTGAAGGCTTCGAGCCTTTCGCGGCATCGCGCAGCAGGGCCAATTAGTGCTACTGAATCAACTAATTCGTCAGTGAACACATCGGCTGGATTCGCGCCAGATTTGATCTTTTCTATAACATCCCCAAATCCTATGTTCTTAATAAGACGCTGGTAATAGGGGAATCTCGCATACCCAGAAAGTCCCCGTTTTGCTGCCTTTCGGGCTGTTTCCAGGTCATCTGAAATAAAACTGGGTATTCCGTTTGTGATGTCTATATCTGATGGAGAGCGACCAGCTTTTTGAGCCCCTCTTCGAACAGCGTTAACGAGTTTCTTAATATGCTGAGGGGTTGCCATATAGGGCATGATTCCATCTGAAACCTCTCCCGCCAGTTCTGCCGCTTTTTCAGTCAGAAGGGCAGTGTAGATAGGGAATGCTGGTAGCTGTCTCTTAATGGTCAGAAGTGGAGAGCTTCCATCCGCAAATGATCTTATCGCCCTTACGTATTTTCTCATCTCCTCAATTGGGTCCCCCATGTCAATTCCAAAACGGTCAGTTACAATTGGCTTATGGCTAACACCAAGCCCAAGCACCATCCTTCCTCCAGATACCTCCTGAACCGTTAGGGCCTCAGCAGCACAAATCACTGGTTGACGCATGTAAATACTAGTAATCCAAGTACCGACTTTTATTTTGGATGTTACCTCGGCGAATACTTGAGCATTAGCAATAGCACTATAGGGTGGAACCTCAGGTGAAAATATTGCTTCAAATCCTCCGGCTTCAGCTTCACGGGCAAGGGCACGGAGATCCTCAACACTACATCCCCATACAGGCGAAACAGTTGCAATTCGTCTCATTTGTCTTCTCCTTTTTTAATTTTAGCCACGAATTTTCACGAATGAGCACGAATATCAACGAATAATGATGCATGATTGAGGTAAGACATTTCATCCTGCATCGTGTATCCTGCATCCTGTTAATACTGATTAATTACATCCCTGTAATAATCAGGACGAAGAACTGACTCATCTCGGTTTCTCAAAACCTTTCGTATTTCTTCTAAAACCATTTCTTTATCCTCTGGGAATTTTGCCTTAATTGGAAGGTAGTTAGAAACATGATTAGCAAAGAAATATCCATCAGTAAGATTTGTATTTTCAATAATAATCTCAAGCTCTTTTATCATCTGGAACTTGTCGGGGAGTTGAAATTTTCCTTCAATCCATTCTTGATAGATTGGGGCACCAGGACGAATCTGAAGCGAGAGTGCCCCTACATATTCCGGATCGGTGTCTGTAAGCAATTTTCCTGTTGCATATGCGTGCTCAAAGCTTCTATCCACTCCCCCGACTCCAAGAAGTACCATAGCTGAGTTTTTAATTCCTGCTTCTTTAAGCATCTTGCAGGCTCTTACAGTTTGCTCATAATTGGCGCCCTTTTTGATTCTCTCAAGAACGATTTCATCCCCGCTTTCAAATCCAATGTAAACCATCTGTAGCCCAAGTTGCCTAAGAACCTTTAGATCATCAACTCTCTTTCTCAGAATATCTCCAATATTAGCATACATATTTATCCGCTCTAGACACGTGCACTTATTATTTAAATACTCCATGATTTCTACAAGTCTCTTTTGAGGAATTACAAGTGCGTTTCCATCAGCAATAAAAACTCGGTTGAAGTCATCTGTCTCAGATGCCTCGTCAATTATCGCTTTAATCTCGTCCATCGGACGGATTCGGAACTTCTGAGTTTCTTTACGATACATCGCACAGTATGTGCACTCATTGTGTGAGCAGCCAATAGTTGCTTGAAGTATGAAGCTTTTTGCTTCACTAGGTGGTCTAAAAAGGGGCATTGAATATTCAATCATGACCTACATCTTAACGTAAAATCCCTAATAACGCAAGTAAATTTGAAGAAGCCCGCTTTACAAAGCTAAATGATTTGTTATACTCAAACCACTATGGAAAAGCACGATAAAGAAGGCGCAATATACATACTGGCTATCATCGGGCTTGTTGCTTCGATTTTAATTCTTGTGTCCCTCACTCATGTTATTTATTAAAAACTGAGTTATAGTTGATCACTCAAGTTTTCATAAATATCATTACGATTACGTAGCTAGTTAAATAACCTCTTACCCCGAAATCCATATTATTATATGCTTAATAACATCCTCTGGATTCAAATTAGCTCCTGTATTGTCCAAGAATATAAACCTATCTTTAGACCTTAAGCAGTTAATTTTTATGAGCTGCCTCGCCTTTGAAAGAACCTGACCTGTTACTCCCAAGTCTTGCTTCTTCTGACCCAAAACCAGAACTTGATTTGGAACTTCATCGAGGAAAACAACAAACCTTTCTGTCCCTATGATGCAATACCCCATCCTCCTCCCTGGAAGGTTAAGAAATAATGTCAAAAGCTCCTCAGGAAGCTCATAAATAGAAAGCACCCTTTCTCCCGAGCCCTCGTTGTACGCCTTTACTCCTAATTCCGCCAGACTGAAAAGCCTTTTCATAGCCTCTTTTACATCGTAGACTTTTTCTTCATCGGTCGTGTACTTCATTCTATTGTCTTGGCGTCTTTGTTTTTTCTCCTTTGCAATACTTCTTATCTCAGCTTGAAATTCTGCCATTACATTTCTCCTTATGGATTCCCTTCACATATAGCCGTATAACTAACCACAGTCGGAATAAGTTTATTTTATTCCTAAACAGATTTCACAAGATTATACTTCATCCTTCTATTGAATCACTGAATTTGTAACTTTCAATAATATAAGCCAATTGGCAAGATTGGCAGACTACCCCGTTTTTGGTTTTATTTCACGTCTATTGGGTAGGTCGTTCGACTAAGCCTGTAGTGAGTATGTCGAACTGCTCACGACGAAGTTACGAGTCCCCCCGGTCTGAGCTCGGGACGAAGGCTTGCTGGTGACCACTTTACACCAAATATACTTTATAAAAATGGTATTATAGCTAAACGATGAAATTAAGTATATCTGATAGGTCAAGTTTTTTGGGAAATCTTAGTACGATAGGAAGAGTAACTGGGAAAGAGCGAACGGTGAAAGTGCGCTTTGTTTTCTGTAATGGAAAATTCTATGTTTCGAGAAGAACTGCAGACGGAGACTGGTTTAAAAACATACTTAACAACTCATCGGTTGTAGTTGAAGTGAATAGCGAAAAAATAAAAGGGTTTGCAGAATTAGTTAAAGATGATCTTCTATCACGGCAAATTTCAAAGCTAAAATACCGCGATAAACGTAGAGAAGAAAATAGAGTAGTGATAGGGATAACCCCAAAACGATAGTCACCCCGCATCCTCGTCATAGCAATTACTTCTTTTTCTCAGCAAACCATAGACCTCTTGATAGAGGTTTACCACAGAACGGACAGAAATTAATACCTACATAATTAAAAACGCCTGATTCTTCTCCAGAGCGGATAAAATACTCGGTCTCAATGTCGTTTAAGACACGCCCATCTCTCACCTTGTATTTTTCAGTCTTTACCATAATCTCATAATTCATTGCATTTTCCATCCCTTCACAACATATCATAGAATCCTCCTTATTGTAGGGACAATCATTCTGATTGCCCTTATTCTGGGCGAACACGAGGTTCGCCCCTACAAATTCTATGCAACATTTCTACAGAAAATGTTATAACATTACCTAATCACCGCCTTTTAGATTTTTCACAAAAGCCGCAAGATCGGTAGTATGATTTCTTAATTCATCCTCATACCTTTTCATGTCTATTTCCCGAATTTTTATAAGCTCTCTTACCGCTTTCATTTCCTTTCCTTTTGGTTTTATTAGGAATACTCCTATAACCCTCCCATCCCTAATGGCAAATGAACCAAGCGGAGGTTCTCCTTCTTTACCTCTTATCCAATATTCCTTTGCAAATTCGAGGGAACCGATGAAAATAAGCGGCATGTCAAAAATCCCTGAGTCGTAACCGGTCACCTCAGCATAAGGAACTTTTGCGCCCGCCATATTCCTTCCCGCTGTTTTTCCCTGAAGCTGAGCGTTTTCTATGTGTCCCACAACATGCTTCATTCTAAGAATCAAATCATCAAACTCAGCAACGTCTCCAGCGGCATGGATTCCTTCAACATTTGTCTCAAGAAACTCATTGACTTGAATCCCGCGTCCTATCTTGACTTCCGTACCCTTCAGCAATTCAACGTTCAAAGTTAATCCAACTCCAATCCCAACAAGGTCCGCTTCAAAAATTTTTCCACTTTCCGTTTTGACCGCTTTTACCCATCCATTACTTTCCTCAAATTCAACTACCTTTTCTTCGGGATAAATCTCAACTCCACCCGCTATAAGTTTATCCATAAGATGATTACCTATGCTTTCAGGAAGCAGAGCCTGCCAGACGTATTTCTCAAGCATAATAAGCTTAACAGGAAGCCCTATTTGACGAAGTGCAACAGCAAGCTCAACTCCAATAAAGCTTCCTCCAATTACAAGAGCCTGCTTTGCTTTTTCAGCGGCTTTTTTGATTTCGTTTGAGTCACCAAGGGTTCTAAGATAATAAATACCACTTAAACCTCCACCAGAAACCCTAAGCCTACTCGGTCTTCCACCCGTTGAGATAAGAAGTTTTTCATAAGTAATCTCTGTCTCATCATCTAATACAACCTTCCCCTCTTTAGGTAAAGCTACTATTCCACGTTTGCCTTTAAGGAACATCGTCCCGTTTATTTCGAAGAAATTTTCATTTACAAGATAAAGGTCTTCTTCTTTGAACTGTCCCTGGATATATCCCTTTGTAAGAAGGGGGAGTGAATATGTCCGATAAGGTTGATCTCCTACGATTATGATTTCCCCATGCTGATCCTCTTGCCTTATTCCCTTTATCGCCCATGTTCCTGTAGACCCAGCACCCAAAATTAAGTACTTGGTTTTCATAATTTGATTATAAACTCTATCTTGAGCTAAACGAAAAAGATAGTTATAATTTCTCCTAAATGTATCCAAAAAAGGGTGGAGATTTAATAAAGGTTATTCATCGTGTAAACCAGAAGATAGTGGTTACAGAATGTGAATCAGTTAGGGGAAGCAACGTTGCTGGATATATTGATCTTCTTCGTGTAAAAAAAAGTGGCATCGAGGGCCTGTTTAAAAAAGACGAAAACTCAAGAAAGATAGAATCCCTTTGCCTCCCGACATTGAGTGTGATCGCTATCTGTTATCTTGAGAAGAAGGATAGAAAGAACATTGTTACACTTAGAGGTGCTGAGGTTGAATAAAAACATACGCGCTATCCTTAGGTGCATTGTTTCAATTATATAAAAATCGAGAGCTAGTTTTTGACATGTGAAAAGAAAGCTCAAAGAAATCTTATTACATAACATGCAGTTTCATTTAACAACAACGGAGATATAAATATAGAGAAAATATACGGAAGAATTTCTGGCCTTAAGCCAAGCGAGCTTCATAACCTCTCAAGACTGTATAAAAGAAGAGTTCCAAGCAGAGAAATAATAACCCTAGAGCTTGGAAGAACACTATCACAAATATCCTACGATATTAAAAAAGAAATAACTCTTATAATCAATAGAAAAGGAAGGGTAGAAATAGTATTCTTAGGGGATTCTTATGAATTACCCTTTAATGATCTTCTTGAGCGATCGAGAGAATCAAAATACAGGCTCAGGGGTTACAGACTTATTCATACCCACATCAAAAATCCCAATCTTTCTCACCCTGACCTCGTAACACTTCTAAATGAGAGGCTTGATTTAATAGGCGTGCTTGAGCTAAAAGACGGCGGTATACCAGGCAGGTTTCAAATAGCCCATATCCTTCCATCAAATCCTCAGGGTGAGATGTGGAGAATAATTAACTACAATGATTTGGGTAGGGTGGATATAAATTTTGAAGAATTTATAAGAGACATTGAACAAGAATTTGAAAGGTCTTACTTTGATTCTGGAGGTGGAGATGAAAAAGAGGGTGTTTTTCTGGTTGGATTTTCAACAAGATCTAGAATCGAATCCGAGGAATCGGTAGAGGAATTAAAAGAACTCGCACGTTCAGCAGGGAAAGCGGTTCTCGATAAAACCATTCAGATTAGGAAGCAGATCGATCCTAATTACCTTATAGGAAAAGGAAAGCTTGAGGAGATAATTCTCAAAGCCAAGCAACTTGGAGCAGACACACTTATCTTCGATGTAGAGCTCACGCCAGCTCAAGTGAGGGCTATATCAGAGGAAACCAACCTTAATGTAATGGATAGGACTCAATTAATACTAGATATCTTTGCAGAGCGTGCTAAAACAAGTGAGGGAAAAATTCAGGTCCAACTTGCACAGCTCCGCTATATGCTTCCAAGACTTACAGGACGGGGTGTTGAACTATCTAAGCTAGGGGGTGGCATTGGAACAAGGGGCCCCGGAGAGCAAAAGCTTGAAGAGCAAAGAAGAAGACTAAGAGAAAGAATAGGACATCTTGAAAAGCAAATCGAAGAGCTTAGTAGAAGGCGCGAGCACACAAGAAAACAGAGGAGAGAAACAGGAATTCCAACAGTCACACTTATTGGTTACACCAATGGCGGAAAGTCGACCCTCTTTAATGCTTTAACAAGAAGCCATGTAATCGTTGAAGATAAACTCTTTTCCACACTAAATCCAACTACTAGAAAGCTTATTCTTCTGAGTGGAAGAGAGATACTACTAACGGACACTGTAGGATTTATAAGAAACTTGCCAAAAGAGCTTGTAAATGCCTTCCGTGCAACACTTGAAGAATTAGGTGGATCATCTCTACTTATTCATGTTGCAGATGCATCCGACCCACTTGTGGAAGAAAAGATCTATTCGGTTGAGAAAATACTTGATGAATCGGGTTATAGTTCGATACCTAGGTTTATAGTTTTTAATAAGATGGATTCCAGCTCTAAAGAAGTTATTGATAGGCTTCTGAAAGTATTTAATGCCCCTCTTATTTCCGCACTTAATAAAGATAACTTAGCCGTTTTCTTACAAAGGCTCGATGTTGAAATAGAAAAGCTTACTTTTTACAAACAAAAAGAAGAAAACTCTTCCAATAACCTGAGAGAAATCGAGGTATGAGTATGGATTTTTTGATATTACCCGGGACTTTTATTAAACCATGGAAAATTTTTTAGATTAAATTCATATATCAACTTCGGCTATCCCATTTCTAAGAACCTTAACATCATCGTCACGTCGCGTAACCTCAAAGCCTAATACCGGTTTTTCATCCTGTTTTCCCATTTCCCATCCATCAACAACAAGTATGTCTCCAGGGTAGACAGGGCTCGCGAATCTGCTGCCAAGTCTTCTTAACATCGAAGGATCACCGTCGAGATAACACTCTATAATTGCCCTCATTGTCATAGACAACGTGCAAAGACCATGCACAATTATTCCCTTAAGTCCTGAAGCCTTTGCAACCTTTTCATCAGTATGGATAGGATTTCTATCACCTGCAGCCTCCGCATATTTATATGTTATATCCCTAGGAACCCTGATAATCTTTCTAAATAATAGTGAGCTTGAACTATCTACCTGAATCTGCTCCTTTTTAGCTTCGACCTTCTGTTTCTGTCCACTTCCAATTCCTCGTATAAAAATCCCCCATTCTGATTCAACCACCCTCTCACCCTCTTGATTTTTAGAAATAACATTGATGACAAGGAGCTCACCGCTTCCCTTATCCTCTATGTTTTTAACCTTAGCCCGACACGTAATTGTGTCCCCAGGTCTAATAGGTTTATAGAAGTGCATATCTTGTTCCCCATGAACAAGCATAAGGAGATTCCTGCCTAACTGCTCCGGACCACCATGTAGAGCTACCTCCGTCCATAGTTTCTCTGCCAAGAATAATTCATGAACTACCGCAAAACTTGGAGGAGCCATACCAGAAGCAGATATTCCGGACAAGGCGCCGTTATAATTGTAGTAGGTTATATTACGTGAACCTATTGCCGAGGCATATTTATAGATTGCTTCCGGTGTAACCTCATACACAACAGAAGGTGATTCGTAACCTATATAATCTCTATTAAGTCCCATAGCGTTTCTCCTCTCTTCCTTTAAGAGATTTTTTAACAAACTATGTAACCTTGCTCCCTTTAATAACCTCCACAACAATCTTATTAAAATTTAGATTGACTTGATTTTGCAATCGCTTACAAACATATTTAGCCCTAGTAATAAATGACGTGGTTTGATAATTGATAGAGAGACCATGCTCGTCTAAATTCGACTCGGGAATCTACCCCTTTAGCGAATAATTATCAATTGTGATCACGTCTAAGCATCTTATGAATCTAATTTCATTTTCATACAATCTTAATATGATCTTAATGACATCTTAATATAAATAGATAAGGTTGTCAAGGATTTTTTATTCGCATCTGCAAAATTTCATCATTCCTATAAGTCTCTTTGGAAAACTCAATTAGGCTGTAAAAGCGAGTTCATCAAAGCGATTTATAGTCACATTTGACGGCAGAAATGAAAAAAGGATTCAAAAACATCGAGCTATATTTACTAACCAAGATGATCGGCAGTTTCTTAGACTCTATGCCTAAAATGAGCTTTTTTGTAGGTTCTCGGACTTTAAAGACATAATCTTACCATTTACATAATAAAACCAACATGATATATTTCAAAATATGAATCCTCGGAAACTTGAGTTCTTTAAAGGGATTCTACTTGAAAAAATGAATCTTCTTCTCGATACTGCAGGAAAAACGATGAGCGAGATGAGCCATGATGATGATTCTTTCCCTGACCCGGTAGACCGAGCAATGTCAGAGTCGAGTAGAACAATTGAGCTGAGAAAAAGAGACCGGGAAAGGAAGCTACTTCAAAAGATTCAAAAAGCAATTCAAAAAATGGAAGACGGCTCCTATGGTATATGCGAAGAGTGTGGAGACGAGATCTCTGAAGAAAGGCTTAAAGTAAGACCAGAAGCGTCACTTTGTATTAAATGCAAAGAAGAGCAAGAAAAGATTGAGAAACAACTTGGGTTGTAGATTATTCAATAGTTAATTCATACCTCCGAACACAAAACCTCTAAGAAAATCAGCATCTGATTCTTTAACGATTTTCCATTCACCGTTTATCTTTTCAAATATTATGTTCTCGCTTAGTTGAAAACGGCTATTATCTTCTTCTAATCTTACATCAACTTTAGTTTTCTGACTCACATTAACCCTTTTATCGGTATTGTAGATATTTCTATCATAATGGGAGACCCTAATTTGATCAAAAAGAGTAACGTTTGAAAGGAAATTCTTTTTTATTTGCTCAATACCAACAACCTTGCCATCCTTTTCTTGTCTATAGGTTGGTGATATACAAGACATATAAAGGTTGACGTTTTTTGTCTCAATGGCCTTTTGTCTTTTTGAGAGTAAATCCTCAATTTTATCCCTATCTGAATCAACACAATGGGTAATGAGAAATGGAATAAAAACTAAAAGGAGAAGGATTAATCGTTTTTCTCTCATCCTTCTTTAGCTTCTTCCTTTTCCTTCTTCTCGATCTTTGCAAGGAGGCTAGCTGCCTTATCGTGGTATTTTGCTCTTGGGAATTCCTCTATTACGCGAGTAAGGACCTCTTTTGCAATTTGTCTCTCACCCATATTGTAGTATGACCTTCCAAGTAGATAAAGCGCTTCCTCATATTCGCTTGTATCCTGGTACCGTTCTACAACTACCTTATACCGTTCGGCAGCTGCTTTATAGTTCTTTCTTTTTGCATAAAAGTTTCCTGAATATATCTCACGTTTAGCAAGTCTATTACGGCATTCGATTATCATCCTTTTAGCATCACCAAAAAGGGGAGAGTCTGGATACTTATCGACAAAGATATTAAACCACCTTAGAGCTTCTCTTGTGTCTGTAGGGTCTCTATCGTAGCTTTTTATCCGTTTGAAATGCGAAAGCGCTAAACGAAAGGTGGCATAAGGGGTTTCTTCATGGCCTGGATGACGCTTTATAAATTCCTCATATTCAACCGCTGCCTGTTCATACTCCCCTTTTTTGAAATAAGTATCACTAGTTCGTAGCTCTGCAAGTGTAGCATAAGGACTATAAGTATATCTAAGTTGGATTTCCTTAAATAGCTTAAGAACAAGGTCGTAATCCGTGCCTGTAAAAACCCATGGAAAACCTCGCTTTTTTTCAAGTTCATTCATAGCCCTATTATATAGAACTTCTGGCCCTGCGCTGCCATCGATTCGCTTGGAGCTACAAGCAAATAGAATAAAAATAGCAGGAATCAGTATTAAAGGGCTTATTTTCCTCATTAACTTTAACAAAATAGTATTCGGATAGGGGCGCCCTGTCAAGCATAAATTTTAATAGATCTATCCTCATGATAGTTTTAAGTTTTAATGTCTTTATAAGTAATTTTTCGCCTTACTAAATCGGATGCTAAAGAACTAACTCTATGAATAAAGAGAAGTCCGTTTAGATGATCAACCTCGTGCTGAATAGCAATCGCTTCAAGACCCTGAGAGAGTACTTCGACTTCGTTACCCTCTGGGTTGAGTCCTCTTACAATAACATTTCTTGCCCTTTTTACATTCCCAAGGAAATCGGGAATACTTAAGCAACCTTCTTTGGTCATCTTCTCCCCCTCGGCATATATGAGAACAGGATTTATCATAGCCAGAAGCTCATGATTTTTTTTAGGTCCGATTTTTCTAGAAACATCAATAACAAAGATCCTGAGTGGATATCCAACTTGAGGTGCAGCTACACCAACACAGCTAGGCAATGCATACATCGTTTCAATCATGTCATTTACTATTCGCCTGATCCCATCGTCAACTTTCAATACTGATTCAGACATAGTTCTAAGTATTTGATGTGGATATTTAAGTACTGGAAGACTTGCCATTAATCGAAATTATCCATTAAATTAGGTTGAAAGGGATCGGCTTTTAAAGCTCAAGAACATCTAATTCTTTAATACTTATATCGATTGACATTTCCTTCTCAATTATTGAGAATTCCTTTTCAAGAAGAGTGACATCTACATATTCAGGTATGTCTACCTCAAGTATCATTGTATAAACAGGCGCGCTCTCTCCAGATATAACCTTTGTATTTAGGTCGGTAATATTTATCCCCTTTGAAGCCAGTAGTTCAGAGACTTTATAAACAATCCCTGGTTTATCAGTTCCTATAACAGAGATTATATAGGGAATCCCGGAATAGGGCTTTTTTGATTGGATTTCGTTTTCATTAAGCTCTTTTATAGAGATAAAAAGCCCAAGTTTATTCGTAACTTCTTTAAAATGACTCTCAAAATCAGTAGAATCAACCTCTTCCTTGGTTGAAACAATAAGAATCATAGCGAATTCACCACTTAGAATCGTCATACTTGAATCCTCTATATTTGTTCCGAGGTCATAAAGGGCTTTTGACACGCCTGCAACAATACCAGGGCGGTCTTTACCTATAGCTGTTATAGCAAAAAATCGTCTCATATTTTGTTCACCTTAAGTTTATTCATAAATCTACTCTCTTTAATAAGCTTAATATTTTCAAAAAAGAAGCTTAGAAATTTATTATGAGCGCCATCCCGATTATCAATTTAAACTTCGTAATAGCTTACCATCATCCACACTTATCCCCTTTATAAGAGCAGGATCTTCTTTAATCTTTCCTTCAGCAATTTTTAAAACGTATGGCAGTATGGCATTAGATAATGAATAAGTTGCAGTCCTTGAAACAAGAGAAGGAATATTCGTTACACAGTAATGTAGCACTCCATCAACGCTATATACAGGTGAATCAAGGTTCGTAGGATGACTAGTCTCTGAACACCCACCCTGGTCAATTGCCACGTCAACAAGAACACTACCAGGTTCCATTCTCGAAATCATCTCTCCTGTAATAACCTTTGGTGTTTTGACTCCGGTTACAAGTACAGCACCTATAACTAAGTCAGAATCTATAAGCTCTTTTTCTATTAATTCAGGGTAAGATGGAATTGTTTTTACCCTACCTTCAAATCTCTCATGGATGAACTCGAGCTTCTTAGGATTTTTATCTATTACCACAATCTCAGCACCTAGTCCTAGCGCCGAAAGAACAGCGTTGTATCCTACAGTCCCGACCCCGATAACTGTAACCTTCCCCGGTTTTACCCCTGGGGCACCGCATATTAAAACCCCTTTTCCACCACTCGGTTTCTCAAGAAGGCGAATCCCGATCTGTATAGAAAGTCTCCCTGCGATTCTGCTCATGGGAGCAAGAAGAGGAAGCGAGCCGTCTGAAAGCTCCACAGTTTCAAAGGCTATAGCCATAACACCAGTTTTTTCAAGTGTTCTTGTAAGCTCGATATTTGCAGCAAGATGTAAGTAACAAAAAAGAATGTGATCTTTTCGAATTAAAGGAGATTCTTCTTTTAGTGGTTCTTTTACCTTTACTATAAGTTTAGAATTTTTAAAAACATCCTCTTCGCTTTCGACTATTTCAGCTCCTGCTTTTTTGAACTCCTCATCACTTATACCGCTTCCTATTCCAGCACCCTTTTCTAACAGAACACGATGTTCTCTTTCAACTAATACCCTTGTTGTTTGGGGAGTAGCGGAGACTCTATACTCACGTACTTTCCTCTCCTTTGGAATTCCAATGATCATTAAAAGTTAGAATAGCATGAGTTTTAGAAGTCTCAACAATTTTGACCGGACAAAGACTGTTGATTAGAATTTATCGTTAGCCACAGAGAACACAGAGATTTTGTCGAGGAGTTCGTCTGAAGCTCACTCGAAGGCTTCGGTCGAGGCTTCATCGCTTTTATCTAAAAAATATTTTCCTGTATGCTCTAGACTTTTATCTAATGCTAAAATAAAAAATCGGCAGGAGCGTCTTCCAGTTGCGAAAAGGAAAAATAGTCAACAAGTTAATAACCAGAATGGAATAATTAACGATGGTCAAATTCGTAGACGAGGCTAAAATCTATGTGAAATCAGGCCGTGGTGGAAAGGGATGTGTGAGTTTTAGACGGGAAAAATTCGTTCCCCGTGGAGGTCCTAACGGAGGTGACGGCGGAAACGGGGGGGACGTAATAGTTATTGCAAGACAAAATATGTCCTCCCTTCTGGATCATCACTACAAACAACACTATAAAGCCGAAAACGGAGAGAATGGAAGAGGAAAAGACCAGCACGGGAAAAACGCGGCAGTGCTTTTAGTTCCTGTTCCTGTTGGAACTGTTGTAAAAGACTTTTTTACAAGAGAGATACTGGGAGATCTTACAGAGAACGGTCAGACTCTTATTGTAGCTAAATGCGGCCGTGGCGGAAGAGGAAACGCAAGATTTGCGACGTCAACAAACCGTGCCCCAAGATATGCACAGCCTGGAGAGGAAGCTGAAGAAAAAACCCTGCTTCTTGAGTTAAAACTTCTTGCCGATGTTGGAATTATAGGCTTTCCGAACGCAGGAAAGTCAACGCTCATTTCCAGAATCTCGGCAGCACGCCCCAAAATCGCTGACTATCCATTTACCACGCTCATCCCAAACCTAGGAGTTGTAAGCTATAACGAAGGAAAGACATTTGTTGTTGCTGATATTCCCGGACTCATAAAGGGCGCACACGAAGGAACTGGGCTTGGAACAAAGTTCCTAAGACATATAGAACGCACGAAGGTTCTTATTCATCTCATTGATTTATCTCCGTTTACACAAAGAGACCCGATAGAAGATTATCACCAGATGAATAAAGAACTCGAAGCATACAGCCCTAACTTAATTAGAAAACCACAAATTATTGTGCCAAATAAAATTGATATAACTGAAGCAAGACAAAAACTTGAAGAAATAAAAACCTGCTTCAAAAAGCTTAGGATAGAGGTTTTTCCTATTTCCTCCGCTACAGGGGAAGGGGTAAAGAGACTAATCGAAGAAGTAGGAAAGAGATTAGAAATGCTTAGAAATTAACACAGAATCAACCACAGGCAACTATCTCTTTAAGTGAGCTATGTCTAAAAATTTCTTCTTCTAATACGTCTTTGGCAATTCTTTTTGGATTTTCTCTATCGAAATGCCATCTTAATGGATTATTTCGAATATATTCCCTGATTTTGTTTAATTCATCTTCGTTACGGATTACGTGTTCGTAATAATTACGTTGCCAGAATTTACGATGAAACGAAAGTAATCCATTGTGTTTTACCCCACGAATGTATTCGTTTGTGGTCATTGTTTTAAACCATTGAATAATTTTACGTAGGGGCGAACCTATGTGTGTTTTATGCCAAGACAAGCTTTACAAAGTGTGCCATGACATCCTTTACACTTTAAATTTGTCATATAGGCAACACCACTGCATGTGTCTTCCCACTACGAGTGTCGATTTCTCTC
>JAHFBK010000002.1:43955-48466 GCA_023250035.1 Candidatus Dadabacteria bacterium | reverse complement strand
TTTCGACCGTAGCGAGAAATCCTAGATCTCCCACATGCGTTCGAGATGACAACTCGTGGTTAGATTGCTTCGTCGCGGAGTTTATCCTGAGCCCAAGCGTAAGGACTCCTCGCAGCAACACCTTCAGTCCACAATGTCATCACGAACACATTCGTGGAGCCTCCAGAAGGCGGGACTTTCTAGTCCCGCGATGGCATGCGGGGTTAGAAAACCCCTCCTATCGATATACTTTAATTCTGCTGTCAATTGCGAGCACCTCGTTATACTCAGTGTAAACTCCGTGAAGCAATCCCTATAATTTTTTGAGATTCGGTCGTTTCACACCTTGCTAATATAGCCTTTAGTGCATCATCTACTTTTTGTAGCGGAATCCTTCAGGATTCCATTTGTGTTTTAGAGATCTGAAGACCTCCGCTACTTTTCGTCGTTGACAATCACAGGTGGATGAGAACACTCCATTTGTGACGTATATCAAAATAAAAACATGGTATCATTACATTTTAAGATGTCTAAATCAGAAAGAATTAAAGGATTTTACACCGCTTTATTCAGAAGGTACGGTCCTCAAGGGTGGTGGCCTGCCGAGACTCAGCTTGAGTGCATTTTGGGAACCATCCTTACTCAGAACACTTCATGGATGAACGTAGAAAAGGCTTTAAAAAATCTGAAAAGTAAAGGTTTAACCTCGATTGAAAAATTATCTTCGGTTCCAATACATATACTTGGTGAACTGATTCGTCCCTCCGGTTATTTCAACCAAAAGGCAATAAAAATCAAAAACTTTATCAAATTCTTAAACGAAAACTACGATGGAAGGCTAGAAAGAATGTTTAAAGAAGATTCAAATAAACTTCGAGAGAAACTTCTAGGCATAAAAGGCATCGGTCCTGAAACCGCAGATAGCATTCTTCTCTATGCAGCTAAGAAATCGATATTTGTGGTAGATGCCTATACATATAGGATTCTTTCAAGACATGCGCTAATTCCCGAGGACTCTGATTATAGAGAAATTCAAGAGGTATTTATGGACATCTTACCAAAAGACACCCAACTTTTTAACGAATATCACGCCCTATTAGTTAAGGTTGGAAAAGAACATTGCAGAAAAAAACCTATATGTGAAGGTTGTCCATTAGAATATGATCCGCATACAGTTTAACGAGTATTTTTCTAATTCAAATTCGCCTTAACAGTTTCTACTACAGTCTTAAAACTCTCAGCATCCCTTACAGCCATCTCGGCAAGGGTTTTTCTGTCTAGTTCAACCCCTGACTTTCTAAGCGCTCCCATGAATTCGCTATATGATAGACCAAAAGGCCTTACAGCCGCATTTATCCTTACAATCCATAGCCTTCTAAAATCGCGCTTTCTCCTACGCCTATCTCTATAGGCATAGGCAAGGGCGCGAAGTATGGTTTCTTTTGCCCTTCTTATAAGGTTCTTCCTCCTTCCCCAGTAACCCTTTGAGAGTTTTAATAATCTTTTCCTTCTCCTTCTCGATGCAACTCCACCTTTGACCCTCATTACTTCTTCTCCTTTAGTTGTCAGTCAACACTCTTCAAATAGCAACTATTTAGCCATCCATCAAATGATGCATGATCCACGATTTATCTTGCATCCTGCACCGTGTATCATGTATCCTGTATTTAAAGATAAGGCACAACTTTTCTTACCCTTTTTGCTTCTGCCCCTTCAAGATAGCTCGACGTACGAAGCCTCCTCATTCTCTTTCTTCCCTTTTTCTCGTTTGAATGGCTCTTTCCACCATGAGCCATTTTCACCTTGCCAGTTGCACTTACTTTATAAAACCTCTTTGCCGCGCTTCTATTTGTTTTTATCTTGATTTTTGCCATTGTCTTTCCTATTTGTAATTATTCAGCCACAAAGACACTAAGACACAAAATTAGAATTTAGGAGTCAGAATTCAATAGAGACGCAAAATTTTGCGCCCCTGTCCCCTTTTTTCTTCTGAATTCCATATTCTGGCTTCTGAATCCACTTTAAAACTCATATTTCCCCTTAGTGACTTTGTGCCTTAGTGGCTCCTCCTATTTTTTCTTGGGTACGATAATTGTTATAAGATTTTTTCCCTCAAACTTCGGCGATGAATCAATCAACCCAATATCCATTATCCTTTCAATTATCCTTTCAGCAAGCTCCTTTCCTAACTCAGGATGTGTTATTTCCCTGCCTCTAAAAGATATCCTGACCTTGGCTTTATGACCCTCCTCTAGAAACTCTCTAATGCGATTTATCTTAACATCAAGGTCATGCTCGCCTATATTGGGCCTGAAATTAACCTCCTTTAGTAACTGCACCTTCTGCTTTTTAGCCACGGCCTGCTTTTTAAGTTCATATTTGTACTTGCCATAATCCAAAATTCTACATACAGGGGGCGTTGCATTAGGCGCAACCTCAACCAAATCAAATCCTTGCTCCTCTGCCATATTGATTGCCTCACGAACTGGAAGAACACCTATCTGCTTCCCATCAGCCGCGATTACCCTAACTTCTCTTGCCCTTATCCTTTCATTTACCCGTATCTCGGGTTCTCTGACTATGGCTATTCTACCTCCTTCCACCTATACGGGTCGTTCTCTTTTTCGATTAAATTCAAGAAGTCCTCAGTTTTCATGGAAGGAAGATTCTTCCCTCCGCGCTTTCTCGGTGCAACTGTTTTATTATCGACCTCCTTTTCTCCTATAACCAGCAGATATGGAATCTTCTCAAGCTGAGCTTCCCTTACCTTTAGTCCTAGCTTTTCGTTCCTGAAATCCTTCTCTACCCTTAAATTATGCTTCCTTAGAGTTTCATAAACATCTTGAGCATAAGAAATCTGTCCTTCCCCGATTGTAGCAACACGAACCTGAATGGGACTAAGCCACAGTGGAAAAGCACCTCCGTAGTGTTCAATTAATATTCCAAAAAACCTCTCAAACGAACCGAGTATTGCTCGGTGTATCATAATCGGGGGGTGACGTGAGTTATCATCCCCAACGAACTTAATGTTAAACCTCTCTGGGAGGTTAAAATCTACCTGAATTGTGGAGCACTGCCAAGCCCTGCCCAAAACGTCTTTTATCTTTAAATCAATCTTCGGACCATAAAATGCCCCCCCTCCTTCATCTGTTTCATAATTAAGCCCCTTAGCCCTAAGAGCGCCTCTAAGTGCTTCAGTAGCCCTGTCCCAGTTCTCTACGCCACCTACAAACTTTTCTGGTCGTGTAGAAAGGTATACCTCATAATCATCAAATCCAAAGGTTCTTAGAAAAAAAACAGTTAAATCAAGCACACTGAGAACTTCCTTCTCAATCTGGTCGGGCGTACAAAATATATGGGCATCATCCTGAGAGAATCCCCTTACCCTTAGAAGACCATGTATTACCCCCGAGCGTTCGTATCTGTAAACAGTGCCGATTTCAGCCCATCTAAGTGGGAGATCTCTATAGCTCCTTATTTTAGATTTATAAATCATAATGTGAAATGGGCATGTCATAGGCTTTATCTGGTAGGCAATATCTTCTATATCCATTGAGGGATACATATATTCTCGGTAAAAATCCAGGTGCCCGCTTGTCTTCCAGAGGTCTAGCCTTGCAACATGTGGGGTAAAGAGAATATCATATCCCCGACGTTCATGTTCGCTTCTCCAGAAATCCTCAATAACTCGTCTAATTCTTGCACCCTTCGGATGCCAAAGGACTAATCCCGGTCCGACCTCATCTTGAATACTAAAAAGGTCAAGCTCCCTTCCAAGCCTTCTGTGGTCGCGTTTCTTTGCTTCTTCGAGCCTTGTTAGATAATCATCTAGTTCCTTTTTATTTGAAAAAGCGGTACCATAAATCCTCTGAAGCATTGGGTTTCTTTCATCACCACGCCAATATGCCCCGGCAATGCTTAAAAGCTTGAACGCCTTCACAAACCCCGTTGACGGGGCGTGCGGACCTCTACAGAGATCATACCAATCGCCTTGTTGATAGATAGTAATTTGCTCATCAAGGGGGAGTTCGCTTATGATCTCAACCTTATACGTCTCTCCATCCCTGTCAAAAATCTTTATAGCCTCCTCTCTTGATACCTTTTTTCTGATTAATGGCTTATTTTCCTCGATGATTTGCTTCATCCTTTCTTCGATTCTCTCTAAATCCTCAGGCACAAATCCCTTTGAGTAATCGAAATCGTAATAAAACCCGTTTTCTATCACGGGGCCAATTGTAACCTTAATCTTCTCATTATCCTTATTGAAGATGCTCTGAACCGCCTCTGCCATGACATGGGCAGCCGTATGCCTTATTAGATCAAGACCCGCAGTGGAATTTAGAGTAACCGGTTCAACAGCAGAGTCTGAATCTACTTCATACCAGAAGTCCACTAACCTTCCGTTCACTTTAGCGCCGATTACACTATCTCTAATTCCAAGGGATCTAAATATCTCTCCAATAGTTATTCCCTTCGGAAAGCCTTTTATCTCTCCGTCTGGAAGCTTTATTCGTATCTCACTCATGTTTATA